>NZ_AUEY01000016.1 GCF_000426225.1 Desulforegula conservatrix Mb1Pa | reverse complement strand
AGGAACCCTTATACCCCCTGAGAATATGAAATTGCTTCACCTGCCTCCATATTCACCAGAACTTAATCCCGTTGAGCATCTTTGGGATGAGCTTCGTGAAAAATATTTCCATAACAAGGTTTTTGACAGCATTTTTTCTCTTGAAAAACACTTGGAATCATCATTGCTTTCAATGGAGCTTGACCAGCAAAAAGTCAGATCTATTGTTGCGTGGCCATGGATAATTAATGCACTTTTGAAATAGATTTGGTATAATATCTCAAAAACAATCGATCGAAAATCAAAAATCCTGGGCCTCCGGCGGATCGCTTTTTTGTAAAAAAGCTCCGCAAAAAACTTATGGATTTTTGATTGTAATTAAAATCTGATGGCCTTGCAAAGAATCTGAAATGAACGCCAGCGCCATGCCGGACTTGATAAGCCATCTTTGTATTTTCAGGTACTTCTGGATTCCGGTCTGCCCCAGAATAACGAAAATCTGACTTTTTGAGACTTTGTCAAATTTAAAAATCCAAAATCTTCGATTGAAAAATATCTGGTCGTGGGGTGCTCAAGCCACAAGGCTTGCGCACCAAAAAGGCTTTCAGCGCTAAATCAGTAAGATTCAATTTTTCACTCGCATGGAATATCTAATCTCACTTTCAAGCATACGGACATCAACTTTATCTGATAAACAAAAAAGCCTGCTTCCTTTCGGAAGCAGGCTTTTTTGATTTATTTATGATCTTAAGTTCTTAGAACTTGAGTTCAAGTCTTGTACCGATTTCCATCGGATCATCTTCGCCTGTCGCGTCGCCGGCAGCAAGATAAGCGCCAACTACATCAAGAGCGAGGTTCTCGTAAATCATATACTGAGCCCTGAGGTCAACTTCGAGGCCAAGTTCGTTTTCCATCTTGCCATTATAAGCAAGAACGTCCTCAACAAGCTGGGCATACCACACATCAGCAAAAAGTGTGAGTTTTGGCATTGCCTGGAAGGATGCGCCAAGGTTTGCTGCTGTGATATTTGTTATGCCGTCGCCAGGTGAGTTGTTTGAAAACTGATTATCGAATATGCCATAACCCATGATTTCAGACCAATAGTATGATCGTCCCTGGGGTGCGATAAAAGCTTCCTGGTCAGTGTCAGCTGCGTTATCATCACCAGAAGCATAGAACACCTGGCCATGAAGACCGGCCTTGCCGAGACTAACTTCACCACCAACTGCAAGGAGATATGCTGAAACATCTATATCTGTGTTGGATGCATAAACTTCTTCTGTACCGCCCTGGTATATACCTGTGAACCATGCCTTTGCATTGTCGGTTTTAAGATCGGCATTAAGGGCAAGATAATAAATATCCCTTGAATCGTATACCTTGTTTGGATCAGTATCCTGGGTCATATACATAACCATTGGATTGATGGTTATTTTGCCCATTGCTATTTCAGGATTAAGAACATAAGCATCCATATCTTCATCATTCTTATCCTTGCCTGGGCCGCCTTCATTATATTTCATCCAGAGGAAAGGAAGCTTTGTATTGCCAAAATCATACGTGACAACTGCGCCGGCAAAATCATCGTCAAAAAGGAAACTTCTGGAAAGAATAGTTCCCTGAGTACCAACCTTGAAATTAAGATTATCGACAGGGGTGAAATCAGCATAGGTGTTTTTTACCTCAACAGCGATTCCGTCTGCACCTATCTTTCCATAATTGCTGGTCGCCTTTGAATTGTCCCCCCAAATCTGATCACCCATTTCAAACTTGTTCACAAGCATGAATCTGTCGTTGAACTTTGCGGTGTAGAAAAGTCTGGTTCGTGAATCAGCTACGCTTGTGTCTCTATCTTCCATTGATTTCTTTTCACCCGGCGCATATACGTCTTTAAAACCAAAATTTCTCTGAACATACGCCCTTGAATACCACTCACCGCCAAACTGATTTTCAAATGCAAAAGCAGATGAAGCTGTCAGTCCTGCCACAAACACTGAAGCGGCAATCAAAAATTTTTTCATAATCTACTCTCCTCAAACCTTATTAAGTTATTCTAATAAAACACAACTCACTATTTCAGTAGGCTAATAGTAAAATGCCGATCCCGCTCAATCAGCCATGATAACTTAGCTTCTCCCTGACACAGGTGTCAAGTCAAGATTTCCTAAAACAAAAAAAGCCCACATCTCCATGACTCGGAGAGCGGGCTTTTTTTAAATATGCTTTGGAAAAACTTTAACTCAAATTAGAACTTAAGCTCAAGCTGGGTACCAACTTCGTATGGATTATCATCTTTGTTAGTAGCATCGCCAGCTGCAAGGTAAGCACCAACAACATCAAGAGCAAGATTTTCGAAAAGCATATATCTCGCTCTGAGGTCGAATTCTGTACCAAGTTCGTCATCCTGACCTTTTGCAACTTCAGAAAGCTTTGCATACCAGATGTCGCCATAAACGGTCAGCTTGTCCATTGCCTTGTAAGAAGCGCCTATTTTTGCTGCTGTAATATTGGTTACGCTGTTATAACCATATTTGCCTATGCCATTTGATACGTTGCTGTCGAATATACCACCACCCATGATTTCAGACCAGTGATAATCCTGACCGGCATTAATAGCTCCGCCAGAGTTAGCGAAACCTACAAAGCCATTCATTTCATCGTCAGTTGCATCGTCATCGCCTGAAGCGTAAAAGCCCTGGGCATTAAGATTAAGCTTGCCGATATTGTACTCAGCACCAAGGGCAACAAGGTATGAAGCAAGATCCATATCAACTGTTCCTGACATGATTGTTCCATTCTGATATATACCTGTAAACCATGCCTTGAAAGCATCTGCGGTCATATCAGCGTTGAGGCCCATAGTGTATATATCGCTATTTGTAGATTCCTGTTTCTGATATGCAAAAAGAGGATTGATCATTGCAGCTTTGCCAAGCTTGAACTCAGGAGAAAGCGCATATACGTCGATGTCTTCGTCATTAAGTTTATCACCGGCAGTATTTATACCAGGGCCGCCTTCATTTGCCTTGATCCATATGAAAGGTATCTTGATATCCTTGTTCATGTCATAAGAAACAATTGCACCGGAAAAATCATCATTGAAAAGGAAACCACGGCTGATTACAGTTCCCTGTGTACCGAGCTTGAAGCCAAGCTTCGCATCGTTTACAAGATCAAAAGCGAAATCAGCATAGGTGTTTTTAACTTCAACGGAAATTGAATCCGCGCCTATTGCGCCGCTGCCTGGCTTGTTTGCAGCAGCTGGTCTGTCAAAATACTCTTTTGAACCCCATATTGCATCCATTTCAAACTTGTTTACAAGCTTGAAGTTCTTGCTGAATTCAGCTGTGTAATAAAGCCTGGTCCTGCTGTCTGTACGGCTGGAATCTGCTTTTTCATCAGCTGCGAAATCTCTCTGGGTAAAAGCGCGAGTACGCCAATAACCACCAAACTGGTTTTCAAACGCCATTGCAGGAACAGCAGAGGCCACCACCGCCGATGCAAGAAGCACTGAACAAAATCTTTTCATTTTCCTCTCCTTAAGAATTTGGTTAGCTCTAACAAACCTTACAGGTTGCATTTTTCTTTTATTAACTAACAAAAACAAAAAGGTCATTTTACGACTTGATTGTCTGACTGCTTAGCAATTGCAGCAATAATTGTCAACCATGTTTTTAGCCGCAATAACGATGTTTCCCTTTAAAAAACACGGTTTTATTGTTTCAATGCATGAAAACCAACCACATGTTACGAATTGGTTTAAACGCTGTTTATGTTCAGGATTTATTAAAGTGGGGCTTATTTTATATTAAAAACTAAAAAAACTTGCAAAAAGCATCAATTTGCTTATTTGTTCATGAGGTAAAAAATCATTTATTGGAGCTATATAATGAAAAAGACCATCGCAGTATTATGTTTACTGGCATTCACAGCTGGAACTGCCATTGCCGAATCAAAAACAAAAATCTCTGTTTTCCCGCTTAAACCGTCTGGTGGAAAAGAAGCGGAAGATCTTTCCAGGGCAATACAGGAAATAATGCTTGCCCAGCTCATTGAAAAAGATACGATAATAGCCGTATCGAGTCCTAATGCGCCCGCAGATGACAAGGACGCCGCCCAGAAAGCCATAAAGGAAGGCTCAGATTATGCCGTAACCGGTGGTATGGCCGTATTCGGCAAAACCTCGAATCTCAGCATAAGGCTGATTGACGCAAAAACCGCTTCATCTGTCCAGGCCTACAGCAAAATCATCAACAAGCAGGAAGAGATTCCAGAGGCCATAAACGGCTCGACCCAATCCATTAAATCATGGATTTCATCAAAAAAACCCGGCCAGATCGAAGCACCATCCGCAGCTTCTCCCAAGGTAACTCCACCTCCTGTCCAGGTGACCGCTCCTGTTCAGCCTCAATTGCCGGCCCCCGATGATCAGTCCCTTCTCCCTGCAACCAAGACAGATTCCCAAAATGCGGAAAGCCTTATACTTATCGACCCGATAGAAAAAACCCTCATCTTCAAAACGGCCGGAGTAGACGAAAGGATCATCAGCATAGCTCCGGTCAATCTGGGCAAGAACACACAACCAGAGATTGTGGCCCTTACCAGAAACCAGACTCTTTTTTATAAAAAAGCAAAAAACACAATCGAGCTTTCGAGCAAATCAGAACCTCCCGCAGGCCAACGCAATCTCCGCGTGGACGCCATTGACATGGACGGTGACGGTAAAGACGAAATTTTCACCACATGCTTGAACACCAACTTCATGTCTCCGGTGGTATCATCAAATACTATTGAAGGAGGCAAACTTGTCCCTTCAAAATCTGAATCCGGTTTCTTTTCAGCGACTGCGTATTTTAAATGCAAGAAAATCCTTTTGATACAGAAAGAAGACAGGGGCAACAATCTTTATTCAGGAGAGATATTCCAGATTACTGGCAAAAGCCTGGATGACAGAACGGTATTCAAAAGCCCTACGGATATCCATCTTGACAACTTTATATTTGGCCAGATAACCGAAAAACCGGCCAATATGTGGTTAAACTATGACAGCGACAGCAAGATGGCACTAAGAAACGAGAAAGGCGAAGCCGAATGGGAGGGCGATGAGAAATTCGGCGGTAGCATGGAGTCCATGGAAAAGCAGATGGAGGGAAGCAAGAAAGACGAAACCGAAAGAAAATACTTCAAGCAAAGATTGATAGGTTTCTGCGACCAGAGCGGCAGGACATACATTCTCACCGTAAAAAACGAGGACATCGCAAAGGGAATGCTGTCAGGGTATAAAAAATTCACAAGCGGCAAGGCCATAATATATGGTTGGTCAGGAATAGGCCTCAAGGAAATATGGAGCTCGGAAGCTATCCCTGGCGGCATACATGATTTCTGTCTTTACGATGTTGACGGTGACGGGCTGAAAGACATAGTTTTTGCTGCGTCCATTGAATCAGCATTCAAGAGCAAAGGATATCTTGCAGGAATCAAGCTGCCTGAAAAAATAGCCAAAGTCATAAAATAAAAAAACCATGCCGGGCACACCAGACCTGTGTCCGGCATTCCCTTCAATAAGCCCCGGATCGCGCAAATCAAATAAAAGCATTATCACCATCCGAATATTGATCCACTTTATTCTTTCGACGATATAGTTTTGGCAAGGTCGCAGAAAGTCCTATCACCGTCATTCCGGTGAAAACCTGAATCCAGAAATGGCTGAAATTACAAAGATGCCCCATCAAGTCCGGCATGACGCCGCCGCCTTTTTTTGACTTTTTACGAGACCATAAATTTTCCACCCTAAAAAAATCAATGTTCATGTGATTTACCGAGGATTGAGGTATTGACAAAGGTTGACTTCTTAACATATGAAAAGTCCCTATGAAACAGTAAGCGCCAAAGGTTTACATCGATATCCATTACAACCATGGTAACATTTCTGTTTTCTGAAACCAAACAATGCGGGTAAGGAGGATTTGTGAAAAAATTTTTTGTTATTTCAGCCACAATATTAGCCATGTCAGCATCAGCCCACGCAGGCTGCGTTGACACTTTCGGCATTGGAACAAGGGCGGCTACTCTAGGCGGAGCATTTACTGCGACTGCTGACGATCCTTTTGCAACCTATTACAACCCGGCAGGCCTCACTCAAATTGACAGGCCAATGTTATCAGCCGGTGTTACAATGCTTAATCCAGAACTGAAGATTCACAAATTCGAGGTCGAGAACAAGGACGGAGGACTTAATTACGGGCCATCCGGAATGTCCGATGAATCAGACGATCTTTATGTTCCACACGCAGGCTTTGCAATGCCTGTTGGCAAAAACATGTCCATTGGAATAGCAGGATACGTACCTTATGGACTTGACATTGAGTGGAGCCCAAACACGACAAAAAACCCAGCAGCTTACAACTTTTTTCATTCCTACTATACTCGTGAAGTTGTAACCCCAAGCGTAGCATACAAGATAAATGAAAAATTCTCTTTGGGTGTTGGCGTTTCAATTGGTAAGTCTAAATCAGGCGCAAGCAGAGTAATTAATTATCCCACCACCGCAGCCCAGGCAATGACCAAGGGCTTCATGGATCAGGGAATGTCAGCTGCGGCGGCCACTGCCCAAACGACAGCAATAATGACAATGGTGGGCGGAACCCTCCCACAAACCAAACCTGCGGCCCTTGCGGCTATGCCTGATGCGAGCTATCAGTCACTGCTTCTTGTTCAGGCCGCAAATTCTGTCCACGACGGTATTTTCGAAGCAGAAATGGAAGATGATGTAAACTATTCTTTCAACGTAGGCTTCATGTACAAACCCATAAACTCGGTAAGCCTCGGCTTGACCTACAGAAGCAAGACTGATGCTGACTTTGACGGTGATGTCAGAATCAACAACGTAAAGGTTGCAAATCTTGAAATGGAATATGACCACCCTGATCAGATCCAGGCAGGTATACGCTATAAGCCGCATGACAAGGTATCCATGGAAGCTGACCTTGTATGGACATATTGGAGACATAACGAATACCAGACAGAAGAATTCAGCCCGTACCTTGTCCTTCCAAACGTAACTTCAAAAAAATATGAAAGAGACTGGAATAACACAAACCAGGTCCGTCTCGGTATTGAATGGCAGGCTCTTGACTTTATGACTTTAAGAGCAGGATACTTCTATGATCCATCTCCAATACCAGATGACACATTTGACATGATGTGGCCTGACGCTGACAAAAAGACCTACTCAATAGGCGCTGGTTTTGATTTCGGTGAAAACTGGACACTTGACGCAGGCATGCAGTACGCGATAGCTGAAACATCAAGAATAATTGGTGGAGAAAGCAATAACCTCAACGAAACATATAATCCGCTCAAAAAATATGGCCTTGATAATGGATCAAGAAACGTAAACGCGGAATGCGACGGCCATCTTTGGGGCTTTTCTTCAACTGTAAACTATAAATTCTAGAAATATCATTAAGATCACTTTTTTTAAGCCTCCGGATTATCTTGGTCCGGAGGCTTTTTTCATCATAAAGATCCTCTCCAACATACCAGCAAAGCCTGATTATATTTTGATGGTCTCGCGTTGCTTCAGCGTCATGCAGGAGCTGATCCGGCATCTTTGTATTTTCATATCTTCTGGGTTCCGGCCTGCGCCGGAATGACGGGAATCTGACTTTTTGTGACTTTGGCAAAAGGCAATTTCAAGACGCGGCCTCAATATTTTTCTCCATGCAATCATGAGCATATACCTCCTGATTTATCGGCCATAAAACCGAGTAGTTAAGCATATTTATATGGCATGCCCAGGCCATATTGATGCCATATATAATAAAGAGCAGGAATAAACTCAAATTTTACCAAATTTAACACCTGCTTGATAAACATGGTTTATTTAGTTGATCTTAGATTATTAAGCTGGTAAATAGTTTTACTGTAATCGTACTCAAATGGATGAGTTATACCGATTGACCGGAAATTAACGCCTTGGAGCCATAAAAAGGACATTCTTTCTGGCGATATAACAACGCAAAGGCAAGGAGGGAAAATGAAAAAATTTATAACGGTTTCTGCCATTCTTCTAACCATGACAGGCCAATCTTTTGCAGGCAATGTTGAATCCTTTGGAATAGGCGCCAGGGCAACTGCATTGGGCGGAGCATTTTCTGCCACAGCCAACGATCCTTATGCAGCATACTACAACCCGGCTGGCCTTACCCAGATTGACAGCCCAATGTTATCTACAGGCTTATCAGTCATGGACCCAAATTTGAAAGCACACAAATTCACGGTTGAGGGAAGTGACGGGAATCCGGTCTTTGGACCTACAGGAATAGCAGACGAATCAGATGATCTATTCGTTCCTCATATGGGTTTTGCTATGCCCGTAAACAAGCAGATATCGATTGGTATGGCCGCTTATGTCCCCTACGGACTTGATGTGGAATGGAGCCCTAATACGACAAAGAACCCGGCCGCTTACAACTGGTTCCATTCATATTATATGAGAGAAGTTGTAACACCAACAGTAGCATATAAAGTGAACGACCAGTTTTCAATCGGTCTTGGCGTTTCTCTTGGAAAATCCAAATCAGGAGCGGAAAGAGTGGTCTATTATCCGACCACCGCCACCCAGGCAATGACCAAGGGATTTATTGACCAAGGCATGTCATCAGCGGCAGCGGCAGCTAAGGCGAACGCAATAATGACAATGGTGGGCGGTACTCTTCCGGCAACAAAACCTCCGGCACTGGCTGCAATCCCCGACTCGACCTATCAGTCCCTCCTTCTTGTCCAGACCACAAATTCATACAATGACAGCCTTATGAAAGCCGAGATGGAAGACGATTTCAACTATTCCTTCAATATCGGATTCATGTATAAACCAGTAAATAGCGTCTCGCTCGGCCTTACATACAGAAGCAAGGCAGATGCAGAATTTGACGGCCCGCTTAAAATCAACAATGTAAAAGTGGCAAATGCAGAACTGGATTATGACCATCCTGATCAGATCCAGGCCGGCGTAAGATATCAGCCGAATGACAAAGTATCAATGGAAGCTGACGTAGTGTGGACATACTGGAGACACAATGAATACCAGAGAGAATACTTCAAGCCTTATCTTATAGTTCCGACTGTCACGGAAAAAACATATGACAGGGACTGGAACAACACCAATCAGCTCAGACTCGGCATAGAATGGAAAGCCCTTGATTACATGACCGTAAGAGCCGGATATTTTTACGATCCGTCCCCGATACCAGACGATACATTTGACATCATGTGGCCTGACGCTGACAGAAAAACCTATTCAATAGGTCTTGGTTTCAACTGCGGAAAAAACATCACGATTGATACCGCCCTCCAGTATGCCATAGCAGAAGCTGGAAGAATAATTGGCGGGGAGAGCGGTCATAACCTGAATGATACATACAACCCTCTCATGAAATACGGCCTTGACAATGGCGCAAGAGATGTAACACTCGAAGCAGACGGCAATCTTTGGGGATACAGCGCAACAATGAACTACAAATTTTAAGCCCTAAATTCAATAAATAACCCCCTGGTATTTTTCCAGGGGGTTTTTTATTTTTACCAAAAGTCTTTCATAAAAAGCCTGATATGTTTTGCAACCTACTAATATCTTTATAACAGCATTACGATTTAACTTGCATTTTTTTGTATTATATATCTAAATCTTAAACAGCGTTTTATATTTGTAATCAACATATGGGGTTAATATTCCCGGAACACCAGGAGCTTTATAATGAACGACTTTTTACACAACCTGCGCACAAACGCCCAGCCAGGCCAGAATCAGCAGCAGAATGAAAAACAGAAATTTGCAGGCAACAGACGCCAGTATGATAACGGTACTTATGCGAATGACAGAAGGGCAAGCATGGACAGACGAAATACACGACAGTCCTCTTACTATAGCAACAACAAGCCATACTCCAGACCGGAGACAGACCAGCTGCCCCAGGGAGATGAACTGATAGACTCAATCCGTGACTTGCTCCTTGGTATTGAAAACAGCCAGAGAAAAATATCAATTGCGATGGAAAGAAACGCCATTGCCGAAGAAAGGAAAGCAGAAGCATTTGAGGCCGTAGCTTTCCAGATTAATCAGATTGGTGATCTTATTAAATCTGTATTTGAAGGACAGACATCACTTGTTGAAGCCCTAGGAATTCCGGCAGACGTATTTGCTCAAAAGCCTGAAAAAAGAACAAGAAAACGCGTAATCACAGATGAAAGACGCGTTGTTCTTGACAAAATCATGGAGCTCAGGGACAAGGGCGCGACTTATAATGAAATCGCTGACTTCCTTACAAATAACAACTATACTACTTTCTCCGGAAGGGGAAGATGGCACGCCCAGACCATTCACAGACTCTGCCAGTAGTCAGCAAATAGAAGTATAGACAAATATAAGAATAGAAGCCAACAGCTGAATCATTGGGTTCAGCTTAGTCTCATATAATCAAAGAGGTACTGTCA
Source organism: Desulforegula conservatrix Mb1Pa (assembly GCF_000426225.1). Classification (NCBI taxonomy): domain Bacteria; kingdom Pseudomonadati; phylum Thermodesulfobacteriota; class Desulfobacteria; order Desulfobacterales; family Desulforegulaceae; genus Desulforegula; species Desulforegula conservatrix. The sequence continues at coordinate 58,157 of NZ_AUEY01000016.1, read as the reverse complement.
AACGGCAGTGCCTTTTTTATTACAATCTTTTTTAGGATCTCCTAAAAAAGATTGACTGCTTTAATAAGATTAATTATCTTTAGCTAAAAACAGATGAGGCAACTATGTTCGAAAAAATATTTATACTTCTAATTATAACCACCGCTGTATTATTTCTTGTTAATAGATTCGTAAAGACAATGACAAAAAAAAACCACTGTTGTTCGGGATGCAGAGGCTGCGAGTTACAGGAAAAAAATCGAAAAGAAACATGCGGAGTAAACATTGAAGACAGATTTAATTAGATGCCCATGGGCAGGTCCTGACCCCATTTATATTGATTACCACGACAAAGAATGGGGAGTTCCTGTATTTGACGATAATGCTCTTTTCGAATTTCTTATACTTGAGGGTGCCCAGGCTGGTCTCAGCTGGATTACCGTTCTAAAAAAAAGAAACTCATACAGAGAGGCTTTTGACAATTTTAATCCTGCCAAAATAGCTGAATACGATAATTCCAGAACAGAAGCCTTGCTTAATAACGAGGGGATCATACGAAACAGGAAAAAAGTTGAATCTGCCATTAAAAATGCCTCGGCTTTCATGAAAATAAATGAAAGACATGGTGGTTTCAGCAGCTATTTCTGGAGATATACAGAAGGAAAGCAGATTGTTAATACATGGAATTCCATGAGCGAGATACCCACATCCACAGAGCTTTCTGAAAAAATCAGCAAGGATCTGAAAAAAGAAGGATTCAGCTTTGTCGGCCCGACAATTATTTATGCCATGATGCAGGCGGTCGGAATGGTAAATGACCATCTTGTCTCCTGCTTCAGGCATGCTGAATGTCAACCAACCGTCCCAAAAAGTAAATTTTGAATTCATTCACAGTATATCTTTCAAAATCCACAGGAATCATATAAAAACCACAGTTAAACAATTTCTGTTTTTGGATATCCGCTATTCATCAATGGGTATAGCCTGACCATTTAAATACATAAATTCTGGAAGCCATGCTGTCTGAACTTAATATCAAAAATTTCGCTATTATAGACGACCTGACCATATCTTTCCACGAAGGCTTAAATATTCTAAGCGGCGAGACAGGAGCGGGTAAATCAATCATAATCAACGCCCTCAATCTTATTCTTGGAGGCAGACCATCTGCGTCGCTTATCAGGAACGGCGCCACAGAAGCAGAAATCCAGGCCCTTTTCCATGTACCGGAAAACAGCAAGCCACTTGAGATTATAAGCGGAAATGACATTGCCATTGATGACGGAATCATGATCAGAAGGATCATATCCGCAACAGGCAAAAACAGGATCTACATAAATGGCAGGCTCGCGCCTGTTCAAATACTCTCGGAAATATCCGAGCATCTTGCGAGCATTTCCGGCCAGCATGCCCACCAGCTTCTCATGAAAGAAGAAGAACATATAGAAATACTCGATTCGTTCGGTGACCTCGTCGAAGAAAGAGCCTCATACCAAAGCGAATTCAATGACTTCATTCCAATGACTGAAGAACTTGAAAGACTGAAAAAACTCAATCATTCGAGGAATCAGCAGAATGAGCTGCTTCTGTTCCAGAAAAATGAAATAGAAAATGCGTCCCTTAAACAAGGCGAGGATGAAGAACTCTCTAAGGAGCGCCACAGACTCAAAAATTCGGTTATGCTTCAGCAGACTGCCTATGAATGCTTAACTGGTATTTATTCCGGACAGAACTCGGCTTTCACGACTCTCATGGAAATCCGCAGACTTCTTGAGAAGTCCTCCAAGGCAGATGAAGAACTTAAAGAATTCATCACTAAAACGGATGAGATAATATACAGGATTGAAGATATTTCATCTGAACTTCAAACGTATCAGAACAAGCTTGAAACAAATCCGGAAAGACTAGAAGAAATAGAAAACAGGCTTGATCTCATAACAAAGCTGAAAAGAAAATACGGCGGAACGATTGAGTCCATATTAACCCATCTGGACGAAATATCAAAAGAGCTCGAAATCCTTGATGACATTGACGCAAGAATAATAAGACTTGAAAAGGATATTGCTGCAAAATATGGCAAACTTGCCGGACTTGCCGAAGAGCTATCTGACAAAAGAAAAAAAACAGCGGCCAAGCTTGATAAAGCAGTGGAGAACGAACTGGCGTCTCTATACATGAAAGGAACAACTTTCTGCACCAAGATATCGAACCTCGCGTCGAGCCCTCTTCAACCAAGCCTTTTTCCTGATCTGGATTTAAAGCTTAACGATCATGGCATGGACAAGGTTGTGTTCATGATTGCACCTAACAAGGGAGAAAGTCTCAAATCCCTTTCCATGACTGCCTCTGGCGGAGAGCTTTCAAGGGTGGTGCTTGCCATAAAATCCGCAATGACAAGTGACGGACAGGTTGAGACAGTTGTTTTTGATGAAGTTGACACAGGAATCGGAGGAGCCACAGCAGAGGCGGTGGGCGAAAAAATAGCCGCCATTTCTTCTGGCCGTCAGGTTATATGCATAACGCATCTTGCCCAGATCGCAAAATTCGGACACCACCACTTTTCCATCGAAAAGCAGATTATTGGCGACCGTACTACGACACTCATAAAGGAACTGTCAGAAAATGAAAGGGTTGATGAGATCGCACGCATGATAGGTGGCCAGACAATAACAGAGGCAACTATTAATCATGCCAGGGAGCTTCTTTCAAAAACAGGGGCAGAAAATAAATACAGCCATTGACACGTTCATTCATAATGATAAATGTATTCAAAATTTATTATAAAACTCTGCCTTGGAGTAACAGGAGTAAAAAATGCCAATTTTTGAATTCAAATGTGTAAAATGCGGTGAATTTGTGGAAGTGCTTGTAATGGGATCATCAAGTGATGAAGATGAAATTATGTGCCCGAAATGCGGCGCCCAGGAGTTTGAAAGAGTTCTGAGCGTTACAAGCCACAATATGAAAGACGGAGGCGGAGCCTCATGTAAATCAGCTTCAACAGCCACCTCACCATACACGCAAACAAGATCCTGCTCAGGTGGAAGCTGCACAACATATACAGTCCCTGGAAATTAAAATTTATTGTGGCCTTGCCTGATTTTCAGTTAAAAAGTGCCTTGTAGGTTAATTTGCCATCAAAACAAGGGCGATACGCAGGTCGGATTAGGACGACCTTTGTCCGTAATCCGACGTTAAGCAGGGCGCCTCCGGCGAGGCTATATAACCCAATAGACCAAAGTCAGACGAAGCGTATTCTTTCGGCTGTTTCGAGGTTGATAGGGCAAGTGCCTCGAGCGGGTCGCTTTTTGGAAAAAGCTCCGCAAAAACTTTGTGGTTTTGTTAGTAGACAAAAATACTGATATTTTTAGAGTCTTACAAATGTTCAGGCCATGACCTTTTCAAATATTACTGAGAATTGAGCATAGCCACAAAATTTATTTTCCGGTTTAATGGCGTACAGGTTCTCAATTTATGAGCGAATAAACTGGTTCCAAAGTGCGCCATCCTCCTTTCTGTCACCAAAGACCAATCCAATTTTATATCAAGACAGACAAAGCCGTAAAAAGTCAGACGCGCCTCATTCCGGCGCAGACCGCAATCCAGAAGTCTCTCAAAATACCGGAAACCTAATCAAGTCAGGGATGGCGCGTATGACTTTTTTGATTCTTTGCGAGACTATCAACTTTTTTCCTTATATTTCATCATTATCATTATCTGGCGGTAGCAAAACTATCAAACAGAACTATCAAACAGATTGACTCGCCATGGGTTTTGGGAGTAAATATAAGAATAACAAGGTTTTCAACCCATAAATTTAAATCATAGGAGGCGTAATTATGATAAAAGCCAAGGATATAATGGAAAAAGATGTAATTACGATGACTCCTGACATGAAAATTAAGGACGCAGCAAAATTACTCCTTGAAAGACATATCAACGGAGCTCCTGTTCTGGACTACGACGGTCAGGTACTCGGAATAATCTGTCAAAGCGATCTGATTGCCCAGCAGAAAAAAATCAATATGCCATCAGTATTCGCCTTTCTTGATGGATTTATCCAAATCGGCTCTGTAAAAAATATGGAAGCTGAAATAAAAAAAATGTCCGCAATGACAGTTGCGGATGCGATGACTGAAAATCCTGAAACAGTATCGCCAGAAGCGACCATTGAAGAAGTCGCAAGCCTTATTGTGGACAAAAGATTTCATACAATACCTGTTGTTGAAAATGAAGTACTGGTTGGAGTTATCGGGAAAGAGGATATCTTGAAGACTCTTCTTTCATAAATATTCATTCAAGCAAAAGAGTTCTTTCATATCCCCATTTGAAATCACTTTTGATAGTAATGCTTTGTAAAAAGCGCGTTTGTGATCTTATCAAAATTGCATTCATAACTGTTCCAGGCGCGCTTTTTAATTTGGCTCTGTTCCAGTTAAGTGTGGGATTCTTTATAACTCCAATAGCTATCTAATATTTTTCATAAAAAAGCTCCTTAAAAACCTAAAAGTAATAAGACAGTGCATACACAACCTTAGGGCTTTTTCGTCATGCCGGACTTGATCCGGCATCCAGTATTATCAAAGGTTTCTGGCTTACGGCCTGCGCCGGAATGACTTGAAATCGGACTTTTGCGACCTTGTCAATTTTGATGAACCCGCAAAAAGCAAAAAAAAGAGCTTCGGCGTCATGCTGGCCTGGGCCTGAATGAGGAAAGCCGGTCCTTTTGAGACTTTGTCAGTTTTATCACCCCAAGTTCAATTTATAAAATCCAGATATCATCCTTGTTTTTTACCGGCAAAACTGAAACCAAATCAATGAAAGGAGTTTTTATGTTTAGAAGAATGGTTGTAATGATTTCTCTCTTCTTGGTCTTTCTTTGCTCAAATTTGATGGCTGCCGAGACAATAAAGCTTGCAAGTCTCGAGTGGGAACCATATATAGGCCCTAAAATGCCTGGTGGAGGCTATGTAGCAGAAATAGTAACTGAGGCTTTTAAAAAAAATGGAAAAATCGCGCAGATAGATTATCTTCCCTGGGCAAGGGCTGTAAAAATGGCAAAAGATGGCGATTATGCCGGTTACTTGCCAGAATACTATTCCGAGGATCTTAAAAAAGATTTCATATTGTCAGCTCCATTTCCGGGAGGCCCCCTCGGATTCTTCAAAAAGAAAAGCAGCAAAATAACATTCAAGACACTCGAAGATCTCAAACCTTACAGCATCGGCGTTGTTCGCGGCTATGTAAATACAGCTGAATTCGACGCGGCTGCATATCTTAAAAAAGATGAAGCAAAGGACGATCTTACAAATTTTAAAAAACTCATTGCAGGAAGGATAGAACTGATTGTCTGCGATAAATATGTCGGTGAGCATCTGCTAAAAACAGAATTAAAGGAAAGTGCCGGAGAAGTTGAGTTCGTAGAGCCTGGACTTGAAAATAAGGATCTTTACCTTTGCATCTCAAAAGCTCTGCCAAACGGACAGAAAATCATGGATGAATTCAATGCGGCCATAAAACAGATGGCTGATGACGGCACAATGAAAAAGATCCTGGAACAATATGGAATAAAAAAATAACGGGCCTCAAAATAAAAGCGCCTCAAAGGAGTGCTTGGGGCGCTTTTATTAATGACAACGTCGCAAAAAGTCCGACTTTCGTCATTCCGGCGCAGGTCTGAATCCAGAAGTATCTGAGAATCCTGGATTCCGGATCAAGTCCGGCATGTCGCCGCCGCCCTTTTTCGGCTTTTTGCGAGTCCATCGTTAATGCTTTATCAGATATGCCCATCTTTATTAAGACCATGTATGTATTCTTCCCACTCCATGGGCAAGAGCAGTTTTTTTCTGTTATTACACTCCTTGCATGCAGGGACTACATTATTCTTGGTGGATCTGCCGCCCCTTGCAAGCGGGACAATGTGATCCATGGTTAGTTCAGCCGCAGGGGCCAAAGACCCGCAATAATGGCATCTCCCCTGGGAGCACTTGCGCTTCCACCATTCGGAATTTCTAAGTTCTCTGGCTTTATGCTTCTCTCGCCTTATATCATCATCATCCCAGTCATATCCGAAGGAAGACACAAAGAACTCCTAATAACCAAAATTTCTTAAAGATTTGCCATCTCTTGTCCAGTTTTTCTGAACCCTGACAAAGGTCTGGAGAAAAACCTTGGTGCCGAGAAAGACTTCGAGGTCAGCCCTTGCAGCAGATCCAATCTCCTTAAGCTTCAGACCGCCCTTCCCTATTATTATGCCCTTCTGGGAATCTCTCTCGACATGGATTGCAGCTTCAATCCTGACGAGCTTGGCCTCTTCTGAAAAAACTTCTATGGTTACTGCCGTGGCATATGGAATTTCATCGCCTGTCAGCCTGAAAACCTTTTCGCGTATTATTTCCGCACACAGGAATCTTTCAGGCAGGTCAGTAAGCTGGTCCTCTGGGAAAAGAGCAGGACTTTCAGGAAGAGCCTTCTCCATTGAATCAATGAGCACGTCAACCTGATCACCCTTTTCAGCCGAGACAGGAATTATTTCCAAAAATTCATATTTCCAGGTCCACTTTTTTATCATTTCAAGCAGAGCTGGCTTATGGACAATATCTGTCTTATTAAGCACAAGAATAACAGGCTTGTTAAACTCTCTAAGTTTAGTAGCGGTATAATCTTCGGCCTCACGATCAGATTCAGAAGCATCAACCACAAGCAGTATAAGGTCAGCGTCGCCCATTGCGGAGATTGCCGTATCGACTATCCGCGCGTTAAAAACCTTATTTGTTTTATGGACTCCTGGTGTATCGACAAAAATCATCTGTGAAGACGGCCTGTTCAGAATTCCTAAAATCCTATTCCTGGTGGTCTGCGGTTTTTTGGAGGTTATTGCTATCTTCTCGCCTATAATCTTATTAAGCAGAGTGGACTTGCCTGCATTAGGCGCTCCTACTATAGCTATGAATCCGCATTTGTGCTCTTCTTTTATGCCCATCCGCTACTCCTTTCCAAGCTCTTCGTCGGTCCATTCAGAAGCAACGGTCAGCTCATTAATAATATCCCATAGACGTTCCCTGCCTGCCCTTGTCTTTGAGGAAAAAACAACAAGATCTTTTACCGGCATATTGATGACTTCCGAGGCGGCCTTGATATATTTGACTCTGCCGTTGCCCGAAAGCTTATCGGCTTTCGTGAGAACAGGAATGCATGGTCTGCCGCGTTCGGAAAGCCAAGCGATGAGACTGAGTTCATCCTCGCTAGGAAGCCTTCTGATGTCCATTATGAGAACGACAGCCTTAAGGGTCACCCTTTTTTCAAGATAGTCTTCTATCATCTTGCCCCAGGTCTTACGGATATCTTTGGAAATCTTAGCATATCCGTAACCAGGAAGATCGACAAAAGAAAGATTGTCGTTAATAAGAAAAAAATTGATCAGTCTGGTGCATCCAGGATTTGAACTGGTTTTTACCAGATTCTTTCTGTTCAGCAGAGCGTTAATCAAGGAGGATTTCCCGGAATTTGATCTGCCGACAAAGGCTATTTCCGGTAGCAACGCATCCGTGTATTGGGACGGGGTAACAGCGCTTTTTATAAATTCAGCTGTTTTAATTATCATTCACACTTTCCATAAAACCATAGACCGGAACCCCTTTAAAAAAGGTCCCGGCCAGGATTTTTAATTATTTTACTTTTATTTTAAATAACTTTATTCAGGGAGTATTCAATTATTCCCTGGGCTCCCGCAGCCTTTAGCGCAGGAATAATATCACGAACAACACTTGTTTCTACAACACTTTCAACGGCAAACCAATCTGAATTATATAGATGAGAGACTGTTGGGCCTTTAAGACAAGGAAGCATTGAAACTATTTTATCAACACTGTCAGCCGGTACATTCATTTTAAGACCGGAGAGTTTCTCTGCCACGAGCGCACCCTGAAGAAGCATGGCCATCTGCTCGATCTTTGCCCTCTTTTCAGGATTCTTCCAGGCCTCTTTATTTGCAATCAGCTGGGTGTTTGTTTGCATGAGCTCATGTATGATCCTAAGTCCATGGGCCTTTATGGTGCTCTCTGTCTCGGTTATCTCAACTATTGCGTCTGCAAGACCTGCGACAACCTTTGCTTCAGTGGCTCCCCATGAGAATTCCACATCAACATTTATGCCGCGTTCCTGAAAATATCTTTTGGTATATCCTACAAGCTCTGTGGAAATTTTCTTGCCCTCAAGATCCTCAAGCTTTTTAACAGGAGAATCGTGGCTGACCGCAATTACCCATCTTGCTGGTTTTGCGCTTACCTTTGAATAAATGAGGTCACTGACAACATGAACGTCAGAGCCATACTCCGCGATCCAGTCCTTGCCTGTAAGACCAACATCCATTGTTCCGTTCTCGACGTTTCTTGCCATTTCCTGGGCCCGGCAGAGCGAACATTCGATGGTATCATCATCAATGGTCGGGAAATAACTGCGGCCACTTACTGATATTTTCCAGCCTGATTTTTTAAAAAGCGCAATGGTAGCGTCCTGAAGACTTCCTTTAGGGACACCTAATTTAAGCTTAGAACTCATTATTTATAAACCTCCTTTGGGTCAAAAACCAACTTATCAGCAATATTCAGCTTTCCGTTTTCAACTTTTCTGAAGAAACACGATTTATATCCTTCATGACACGCTGCCCCGCCAAGCTGCTCAACTTTTACAAGTACGGTATCAGAATCACAGTCAATCCTGATTTCTTTCACTATCTGAACATGGCCCGAAGATTCACCCTTCAGCCAAAGCTTATTTCTAGAACGACTGAAATAAGTCATTTTTCCTGTTTCAAGGGTTTTCGTCCAGGCTTCTTCATTAATATAAGCCAGCATAAGCACTTCACCGGTGGCATAATCCTGGGCAATCACAGGAATGAGCCCGCCGGCTTTTTTAAAGTCAAGCTTTAGCTCCATAATCTCTCCAATATTTCTGATAAAAAACTCTTAATAAAAAACGGCAAACAAACTAACTAAACATTTAAAAAAGCCCAGTCAACGTATTTTTCCTCTTATTCCGGTATTTTCTTAAATACTCCACTTGCTTATGGGTATCTCTTCTGTTAGATTTCCATAACTAAATCAGGGCCAGAATATGAACCTGAATGACAAAAATAACTTCTGCTTAGCCAGAAAAAACCAAAGCCTTGTGGGAAATGAAGAATCAAAGATCTTATACAGAAGTAATGAAAAAAAGAGCAAAAAAAACCAAGAAAAGTTTTTTAGGCGTTTTTTTTAAAATATTCTTTTCGCTCGTGCTGCTTGGGGCAGTATCCGGAGCAGGGGTAATATTTTTGACCTACAAATATTACAGTCAGGAACTGCCCAAAATTTCAACGCTCGGAGATTATAGGCCGCCGCTGGTTTCAACGGTCTTTTCAGATGACCAGGCAAAAATTGGTGAGTTCGCCCACGAAAAAAGAATTCTCGCTCCCTTGTCCGACATGTCTGACTTGCTTCTAAAAGCATTCATTGCGGCAGAAGATTCCAGGTTTTACAAACATCAGGGAATTGACTTCACAAGCATATTCAGAGCTTTTGTAAAAAATCTTTCCGAAGGTAAATTAAAACAGGGCGGCAGCACAATTACCCAGCAGGTGGTTAAATCATTCCTCCTTACCCCTGAAAAAACATATACAAGAAAGATCAAGGAAGCGATATTATCGTATCGAATAAGCAAGGGCTTCACAAAAAACGAAATCCTTTTTCTTTACCTTAACCAGATCTATCTGGGACAAGGCGCATACGGTGTCGCTTCTGCTGCAGATACTTATTTCGGAAAAAAACTAAAGGATCTGAGCCTTGCTGAATGTGCTATTCTTGCAGGACTTCCTCCGGCACCCAGCCAGTATTCCCCAATGAAAAACATGAAACTGGCAAAAGAGAGGCAGCATTATGTTCTTAAACAGATGGTCGAAGAAAAATACATAACACAGAAAGAGGCTGATGAAGCATTTGCTGCGGAAATAAAGCTTAACCACGCAAAAGAAGAAATCCACGAATCAGCCCAGCAATACATAGAACATGTAAGAAGATATATAGAAACAAAATACGGACCGGAAACCCTTTATGAAGGTGGCCTCAAGATTTATACCGCAGTAAATCTGGAGACTCAGAAACAGGCTTTCGAGGCGGTTGACAAAGGCGTTAGAGTAATTGACAAACGCCAGGGATTCAAAACCATTGAAAAACCATCTTCAGACCAAGCGCAGAATATGGAACCTGGAAATATCATCAGAGACGTCGGCAAATCCGGCTTTTCCGAAGGTGATATTGTAGCAGGTTTAGTTTCAGATTCAGGAAAAAGCAAGGGCGGCCTTGTTGTAAATATAGGAAAGACCCAGGCAATTGTGAGCAAGGAAGACATGTCCTGGGCACTCAGACCAGGCAAGGATTCATCAAGAAAAGGCTATAAATCGCCCCCCAAATCCGGAGATATGATCGAAGTCAAGCTCATCTCTCCTGATGAAGGTACTGGGTCCTGGAAAGCGAGCCTTGAGCAGAAGCCTGAAGTTCAGGGATCACTTGTTTGCATGGAAAATTCCACTGGTTATGTCAAAGCCCTCATAGGTGGAAATGATTTCAAATCAAGCCAGTTCAACAGGGCCATACAATCCAAAAGACAGCCTGGATCTTCATTCAAGCCTATTGTTTATGCGGCAGCTCTTGATAAAGGCTATACTCCTATAACAACCATTGTTGACGCGCCAATATCCTTCAAAATTGGAGACAAGGTCTGGTCACCTCAGAATTATAATGAAAAATTCATGGGGCCTGTCACTCTTCGCAAGGCTCTGGCTCTCTCAAGGAATATCATCAGCATAAAAATCCTTCAGGACATAGGTGTGGATACGGTAATTTCATATGCGAAGAACCTTGGAATCACATCACCGCTCGAGAAAAATCTCTCGCTCGCACTTGGTTCTTCAGGAGTGTCTCTCATTGAAATCACAAACGCATATTCAGTTTTTGCAAACATGGGATATAAGGCAGAACCCGTCTTTGTAACAAAAATCATAGATAGAAATGGTAATGTTCTTGAGGAAAATCTTCCGGCAAGGGCTCAGGTCATAGATTCTGCCTCAGCTTACATTATGACGAGTCTTCTTGAAAGCGTCGTAAATGAAGGAACAGCCACAAATATAAAAGCCCTTGGAAGACCTGCAGCCGGCAAAACAGGCACAACCAATGAGTATTTTAATGCCTGGTTCATTGGCTTTACTCCTGAGTATTCGACCGGAGTATGGGTAGGCTTTGATGATGAAAAAACAATGGGCGATGGCGAGACAGGCGGCAAATCAGCCAGCCCCATATGGCTTGATTTCATGAAAGAGGCTCTCAAGGACAAACCTGTGGAAGTTTTCAAGGCTCCTGAGAATGTCGTATTTGCAGAAGTTTATGATTCCTCAGGTAAACGACTGGAATGCTTTAAGGAGGGTACCGAGCCTGCTTCAGCTACAGCTACGACTCTTCCAGATGGCACTACAGGTGATCCACAGGAAGATGTTGTTACTGATACAGAAACTCTTTTTAAATCAGAACTGTAGTAACCCGTTTTCTTTACGAATCCAGACTGTTCTATAAAAAAAGATAACCTTTATGATGAGGAACTAAACTAATGAAAAAAAAGTACATATATTTCATCGCCATATGCTTTGTTTTTATCACTGCAACAGCCTTTGCTGGAACCATAAGAACAGGAGATGATTCCCTTGATGAATCATTGAATTCTCTAACAGAGCAGGTGGAAAAACCAGAGGAATTTATCAAGGTGAATCTGGCCACCCGTTTTAATCAGCCTGCTGATAAATTAATCGGATACATGAATAACGAGAAGATTGAAGTATCTGAAGTTTTTGTTATTTCTTATCTTGCAGCCTCTATGGGTAAAGAATCTGACGCTGTGATGAGCGATTTTAAAACCAGCAACAAAAATTGGTCCCAGTTCCTTAAAGCCTACAAAATAGTCAAAGGAAACAAAGAATACCGCAAATTGCTAAAAGCATCGATCAATATACACCCAAAACCCTTCATTCCAAAAGTTAAATAGTTGATGTATAATAACAAACAACAATAACAATGCACAAATAGTAAGGAGAAAAATATGAAATCTGAAAAGCCTAGCCCTGATGCTCTCCTTGACAACGGAAACAATCAGAACAAAACCATTTTATTTCCAAACGGAATTCCCGGGTTTGAGGATCTTAAAACTTTCAGGCTCCTTAAAGAGCCTCTTAATCCTTCTGTGTTCATACTTCAATCCGTTGAAAAGCCAGATCTTAATATTCCGGTCGTTCTTCCGCACACATTCGGCATCAGTTATGATATTGAGCTTTCTGATGAAGAAACATCCATAATAGAAGCCGGTGAAACGTCTGAAATAATTGTATTTCTTGTACTTGCAAAAGATTCTGAAGAAAAGAAGACCGAAAAAAACAAGAAGGGGTCAATTGTGGCAAATATTGCGGGACCTGTGGTTATAAACATAGAAAGCATGAGAGGATACCAAAAAATCCTGACAGCAATGGATTACAACCTTAATATCCAGAGCTAAGGCTTAAGGCTTTCAACAAATAAAGCCGACCTTTTTTTTGATTCCGGCGCAACCACCCTCAAATGAAAATCTTCGACATCAAGGGCTGGATCTGAAACAACCGAAACTCCAGCCAGATCGTATTTGATCAGGAGAGATTTTATATTTTCATTTTTATTGCCCCTGACCCTGGAAATGCTTTTGTTGTTACATGCAATTTCCAGATTTTTCCCATCAAGACTGATACAGGGAAAATCAGCGCTGATCCTTGCAATGATTTTTTCATAAAAGATTGATGACAAAACAAGATGGCCAAAAGCCGGATGATATGGCCCTGCAAGGACTGTTGTACCAGGGATCAAATCATCGGTTGCCTGCAAGCCCATCCTTATTATTTTTATATTTCTGCCTGTGAAAACAGCATGAAGATTTCTGGCCCTTTTCACAGCCTCTTCAATTTCAAGGGGGATATAGAGTCCTTTTCTGTATGATTCCGCAAGAGGACTCCCATCAACCACAACCGTAGGATAAATACGCACAAAATCAGGAGACAAATCTGCAACTGCATTTCCTGTAAAAACAGATGAAGCTTCATCTTCTCCAGGCAGTCCTATCATAATCTGGAGTCCTGTCTCATATCCCTCAGATCGACTAAGTTTTGCTGCCAAGGCCGTATCTTCAGGGCTGTGTCCCCTGTTAGATAAAGACAGAACACGAGGGTCCATGGACTGTGTTCCTATTTCAATTGTCTTTACAGGATAATCCCTTATCAGTGCCATCATTTCAGGAGTGACAGTATCAGGACGTGTTGAAAATCTGATGCTGTGGATCATTTTTTTTTCAAACAAAAATCCTGCCTGATCAAGATATTTTCCGACAGCTGCTTTTCCAATTCCCAAAAAATTGCCGCCAAAAAAAGCAAGCTGAACATGATTGTGAACATCTCCGGAATATCCCAGATAAAGATTCACCGCATCTTCAATGGAATGATCAGATATTGGATTGTCCGTTTTTTTGCCTGATATTGTTCTCTGGTTACAGAATGAACACTGATGAGGACAGCCTGCATGGGGTATAAAGAATGGAATTACAAATGGACTCTCAGTCCTTTTCATCTGTTTCTTTTTCAACTGTTTTATCCGAAATCATGTCAAGGCCCTTTCTTGCGGCTTCCTGCTCAGCCGTTTTTTTACTTTTCCCGGCGCCTTCTGCGGACATATCAGAAAACTTTAAAAGAACCTTGAAGGTCTTATCATGGTCAGGCCCTTCTTCATCAACGATTCTGTATACAGGGGTCTCCCTGAACATTGTCTGAACCATTTCCTGAAGCTTGCTTTTGGCGTCAAACACATAAGTTCTGTCTTCTGGCCTTGTATCTATTATAATGTCCTGGAAATGCCTTCTAACCATTGAAAATGCGGATTCAAAACCGCCATCCAGATAAACAGATGCAATAATGGCCTCAAACGCATCTGCCAATATGGAATTTTTCTCCCTTCCGTTTGTGATAAGCTCACCCTTGCCAAGGAGGAGAAAGGGCCCTAAGCCCATGGCCCTTGAAATCTCGGAAAGCCTCACCTCATTCACAAGATTAGCCCTCATTTTTGAAAGCACACCTTCTTTCTGGTCAGGATATCTATCCATAAGAAGATGACCTATTACAAGGTTGAGCACTGCGTCACCGAGGAACTCAAGGCGTTCGTTATCACTTCCGTGGTCAGCTTTCTCATTGACATATGAGCTGTGGCGCAAAGCATTCTGAAGAAGCGAGCGGTCTTTAAAAGAATAACCTATGTTGTTCTCAAGGAGATTATAATCTCTGGAAGCTTTCATTGGGCAGGAATTAGACACTCAGGAAGACAAAACCTTTTTTAAATCAAGAAAAAATAAATAGGGAACCCGAAGAGATCCCCTGCCTGTACCTATTTTTATATCAGGCTTCATTTCACCGTGAAAATCAGAACCACCCGTGACAATGAGACCTTTTCGCCTCGCCAAACCTTCGAACATTGACACCTGGCTCTCTGAGTGTCCGCTGTAATAAGCCTCAAGGCCGGCAATACCCATATCACAAAGACAATCGAACAGACTTTGAAATGGCTTGTCGTGTGGGCATCTCAATAATCCTGGATGCGCAAGTACAGCCGCGCCGCCAGCTTTTGATATTACAGATATGGCCTTGTCGCATGGAATCTTTTCTTTTTCGACATATGCGGGCCTGCCCTTTGCCAGATATTTATCAAAAGCCTCTTCCAGGGATCTTACATAACCGGCCTTTACCATGCACACAGCTATGTGTGGTCTCCCTGGCTGCCCCCCGGATGCTTCGGCTTCAACATCCGAAAGAGCGATTTTTAGCCCAAGCGAACTCAATCTGTCAAGCATCTTGGGATTACGATCCAGTCTGGCTTGTTTCTGCTTAGTCAAAACATCAAGCAACTCACGGTTGTCAGGATCGACTCCGTAACCTAGAATGTGGAAACTGCCAGAACAATAACATCCTTTTGGAGGAGCCGAACTGATCTCAACGCCGGTCAAAAAATCCAGGGAGTCCGGTATTCCTTTTTCCAGAATCTTTTTCACGCCGTCAAGCGTGTCATGATCTGTAATGGAAATAGCCGAAATCCCTGATCTTACAGCGATATCAATTATTTCCTCAGGGCTGTTAGTCCCATCTGAGGCATTGGAATGAATATGCAGGTCTATGAGCCCTGACAAATTAGACGCCAAGCACTTTCTCCAGTGCTTCTGCCTTTGTTTTGCACTCTATGCACTGCTCTGCCACAGGTCTTGCTTTCAGCCTCTCGAATGAAATATCCTCACCACAGCTCTCGCAGATTCCGAAATTACCATTATCGATTCTTTCGATTGCCTGTTTGATCTTCTTGATGAGTTTATGTTCACGGTCCCTGATTCTGAGCGTGAAACTCTGGTCTGACTCGTGGGTTGCCCTGTCAGTCGGATCTGGATAACTCTCCGCCTGATTTGTCATATCAACCACTGTGTCATCAGCATGCTCGAGCAATTCCTGAAGCTGCTGCAGCAAAAGCCCTCTGTAAAGCTCCTGTTGTTCCTTATCCATACTCTCTCCCTTCTGCTGACAGTTTTCATGATTTTCCGGTCACAAAAAACCAAGATGCACTACAAAATGAATGAAGATTGCGGAAAAGTCGCATATTACTAAAAATAACAACCGGAAAAGTATTCGTCGATATCATGTTGCAGTTTTCTTGTAAAGCCAAAAAAACCGGCTTTGGCCGCGCAATATGGCCAAATGTTAAATACTTATCTATTATTTCAAGTAAATATATATAGAATCATTATTTCATTCTTGTGTCGCAAAATAACAAAACTGCTCAAATATTCCTGAAAGTCTATTCACAATAAAGGATTTTTAGTTTCTGATATAACATATGGATTATATGATAAAAATCAACATATGACATCCATATATGTATTGAACACGAACAGAAAAAAGTAATCAGGCTTTTTTATTGAACCCGGCTGTATTTTGCAGGAAAGATGATATGATAAACCTGATGGAATCAAATGCAATGTCGTCCTGGCTGATCTTGTCCAAATTCATGAAAACATAATCAGAGACATCATCGCCTGGAATAATATCAGAATCGCCGGCAATATCTGCAATGAATGCAAGATCCAGGGTTTTGTATTGAAGCCCTGAATATTCATAGGAATTTGGCCATGAACCAAAGTATCTTAAATTGGTTATTTCAATTCCAAGTTCTTCTAGGGCTTCCCTTCTCAGGGCATCTTCTGCTGACTCATCATGATTCACAAAGCCTCCGGGAAGATCAAGCATTCCCTTACCAGGATCATTTTTTCTTACCGTCAGCAGAAGCCTTCCTCCAACGTCCGTTATAAGTGCTGCGACAGCTGCCGCGGTATTAAAGAAAAATTCCAGATCGCAGGCTGGGCATAGAAGTCCGCCGGATGAATTTAATGTAATCCCACCTTTTCCGCATCTTGGGCAATAAGTGAGTACATTCTCAAATGATGACACAATCAGGAGGCCCTGCCAGACATTGAATTATCTTCATCCACGCTTTCTGTTTCTAAACGTTCATCTTCATCAAGATTGAAAAGACTTCTGATTATGCCTATATAAAGAGACTCATTGCCCTTGTGACTCGTTTTCCTTAGAAACTGGATGGGGTTGTGAAGTATTTTGCTCACAAGTCCCTGGGTCATTCTTTTAAGGGCATCCTGCTCGTTTTCTGTCAGGCTTTTCAGACCTGGAAGGGTTCTTGAAAGCTCGAAATCAGCAATATCCTCAAGCCTGTTTTTAAGAGCCACAATTGTCGGCACTATATCGAGTCCATTCAACCATTTCCTGAACTTAATGGATGCCTCGTCAACAATTCGTTCGCCTTTGACAGCTTCCTTGCCTCTGCTTTCAAGGTTCTCGTCAATAACGCCCTTTAGATCATCAATGTCATATACATATGCATTGGTCAGCCTGTTAATTTCAGGGTCAATATCCCTTGGCACGGCAATATCTATGAAAAAAGCGGGTTTGTTGCCACGCTTCTTCATTGCACTCTTTGCGACATCCCTTTCTATGACAAATCCAGGAGCTCCGGTTGAACTGAGTATTATGTCCGCGTCCACAAGAAGAGAGGGCAGCTCTTCAATTGAGGCCGCTTTACCGCCGAATCTTGATGCAAGATCAACAGCCCGTGAAAGAGTTCTGTTCGCGACAGTAACCTGCCCGACCTTCTGCCTTATAAGATGAGCCACTGCAAGTTCCGCCATCTCTCCGGCTCCTATCATGAGAACTCTTCTACCCTCAAGGCTTCCGAAAATCTTCTTGGCAAGCTCGATGGCTGCATAGCTTATGGATACGGCGCTCCCGCCTATTCCTGTCTCTGTTCTTATTCTTTTTGCGGTCTGAAAAGCCCTGTGAAAAAGCCTGTTAAGGATCATTCCCGAACTTTTTCTGGCCACGGCAAGGTGATATGCATCTTTTATCTGCCCCAGGATCTGGGGTTCTCCAAGAACAAGTGAATCAAGCCCTGCCCCAACCCTGAAAATATGTTTTACGGCCTCATCTCCTGTATGGCTGTAAAAAGCGCCTTCAAAATCAGATAAAGGAATATTTCTGTAATCTGAAATTACTGACATAACAGATCCAGACGCAAGATCAGCAGATTCGCATACAACGACAATTTCAAATCTATTACATGTGGAAAGGACATAAGCCTCGTCAATGCAATCTTCGGACTTAAGCCTTTCAAGAAGAGAAACAGCATCATCCTTGGAGCAGGCAAGCTTTTCCCTCAGCTCAACACATGCAGTCTTATGGCTTAGTCCCAAAAGCAGAATTTCATTCATAACTCAAAAACCCATCATTATTTTTTTAGTACGCGCAGGGCAGATGATAATCCATAAAATATGAACGCCCTATGTATAAAAACCGTACACTATCTGAACCTTGTAAAATCACCGTGATGCCCGCCCATCAAAAAATTGACCCCAAAGAAGGTAAAAAGGGCCACTGCAAGGCCGAACATATACATTATTGCCGCATGCCTGCCGCGCCAGCCAGAGGCTTTTCTTCCATGCAATATGGCCGCATATAAAAACCAGGTGGCGGCTGACCAGATTTCCTTGACATCCCACCCCCAGAATCTGCCCCATGTAATTTTTGCGTAAGCCATTCCTGCGGCAAGACCAATGGTAAGAAAACAGAATCCGAGCTTCAGACAGGAGTATCCTGTGCTGTCAAGCAGTTCAAGGGATGGAAGGCGCCTTAGAAAAATTCCTTTTCTTTTTGCCTTGATCGCGTTTTCCTGAAGTATGTAAAGAAAGCCTGCGCCGGCAGCCATCACAAAAGCTGCATCCCCTGTAAATGTGATAACTACATGGATAATAAGTAAAAAATCATTGTAGCTTCCGCCTGTCGAAGCGAACTGGTATCCGGGAACTATCATTGAAGCTCCGAGGACAAGGGCTGACAGACATGATGCAAGCACGCCCATAATCCTTATATTCAAAAGTATTCTTATAATAATGAAAATTGCGGTGACAGAAATCGAAGAGAAGGAAAGAACTCCCCTGAGACTGAAAACAGGCATATATCCGAGATGAATGACTGTTGCGGCCAAACTCCCGAGATGACATACAAATCCCGCCAGAAGAAGTATAAATCCTGACTTGTGATGTATGGCCTTCTGATCCCAGAAATAAACAATATAAGATATCGAGCTGAAAATATAAAAAGCGAGTGCAATTTCAAGCATTCTTTAGCTCCTGATCTTCTTTATCATCAATATACCTGGCACATGAATACCCTTCACCAAGCACGGAGAAAAGCAGACTGTCTATGGCTTCAAGGTCGCCTGTCCTGCAAAGCTCAAGCAGCCCGCCTTTTATTATTGCCTCAAAAAGTGGTTTGTGAGCCTCGTGGTCATGGGCCTCGGCAAGCAGAGTCTTTCTTATTCCGCCCATTATGGAAAGAAACATCTCGTATTCAGGGCCGAACATGGAATCCATCTGCCGTCTAAGGCTCTTTGAAAAGGCCGGACTCTGACCAGACGTTGAGACCGTCACTGTAAGCGGCCCCCTTCTTATCACAGAGGGAAGAATAAAATTGCATGCGTCAGGAACATCAGCAATATTGCAGATCATGCCTTTTTCTTCAGCGTCCCTGCTTATCTGCCAGTTTACGTCCTGATTGCTGGTCGAGCCTATGACAAGAAAAAAACCATCAAGATCCGAAGGATCATAATCCTTTTTTTTCCATACAATCCTGCCCTGCCCGGCAAGCCGCTCTATCGCAAGCGACACAACAGGGCTCACAACAACAACCCTGGCATCGCACTGCATAAGTCCCTTAACCTTTCTTGTCCCGACTTTTCCGCCGCCGACAACAAGGCATGGCCTGTCTTTTATCTTGAGATTAACCGGATAGTAATTCATCACTTGCTAATATCTGCCTCCGGCGGGTCGCTTTTTTGAAAAAAGAGCTCCGCTAAAAAAACCATGATTTTCGATTTCAGAAGTCTGATTTTTGATCGAAAAGATATATTTAAAATCAGATTCGTAGGTCGGATTAGAGCGTTCTTTGCTCGTAATCCGACGTCAGCCTTGTGCCTTGGATAGACTGCTCGTAAAGTTGCAGCTTTTTATTCAATAAACAATCTCATTGTCTCTGCAACCGAAACAAAACCACATTTTTCATATATTGGTTTTCCTTCATCGCTGGCATTAAGAAGCACTCTTTTGATTCCATTCCCCCTACAATAATCTATTGCTCTTTCTATTATCTGCCTGGCGTGCTTTCTGCCACGAAACTCTCTTTCTGTGTATACACTATGCATATAGGCAATATTATAATTTATGTCATTCGGCACAGGTACAAGACTTATAATTGTAATTGCTCCGCTTGCCAAAATATGACCGTTCTTTTTAACCACCCAAGCCTTACAAATGCCTTCCGGAATCTGTTTTTCCAGTTTTTCAAAATATGCCTTTTCAAGCTCCAAAGCTTTGGCGTCTTCTAATAGCAGCCCCTTTTGATCCCATATTTCTTCAAACATATTTCTGTGATGTATTGCAAGCTGTCTTATATCACCAATTTCCGCTAATTCAGGTTTCATATATTAGACCGCATCAGGCATAAATCCAAAGCCATCAAATCCTCTGCCAAGGTTATCTTGCCTGAATATGTCCTTCTGCACTGTTTTTCAATATCTACTTCCGAGCATTCAGGATAAAAATGCGTAAGCACGAGATGGCTGACACCTGCCTGTTCGGCAATTTCCCCGGCAAGGGACGGAGTAAGGTGTCCAGGTACTTTTTTCTCGTCAGGCATTGCAGATTCACAGATCAGGACGTCACATCCCATAGACAGTTCAATCAGGCTTTCAGAATAGTCAGTATCTCCTGAATAAACCACGGACTTTCCGCCGCACTCAATTCTATACGCTATACTTTCCGGCTTGTGTTCAACTTTAGCGGCATATATTTTTGCATCCCCAATAGCTATGCTTTCAGGAATGCCATTACTGATTTCTATTTTCTGGAAAATCCCGCAAGGTGTGTCCATCCAGTCCCCAAAAACGCTTCTCAAACCAAAATAGAACCTGCTTAGACCCGGGCCTCCTGCAAGAACTAGTGGTCTGCCCATCCTCTGTCCTGCGTGGGGATATTTTGTGGAAAAAAGAAAATTAGCCAGCTCGCCGCAATGGTCAGGATGGAAATGACTTAATAAGATGGCGTCAACATCATAAATAAGATGCCCTGCCCCAAGCAGCCTGTGCATTGTTCCTGGACCGACATCCAGAAGGATACTGCTGTCTCCTGCCTGAACAAGAACAGAACAAGAACTCCTTACGAGTGACGGTACACAGGTTCCTGATCCGATTATGGTTATTTTCATGGCTGCTTCCGCATCAAGACTTTCCCGCCCTTGCTGTCACCCTTTTTATGATCCATTTGATGACATCACTTTTTCTTGTAAGCTTGACGCAATCAGGAAGAGAATCAACCGGGATTTCTGCCCTTGCCATGCTTTTATGCCCTCCGGCCGACCCATATGCCCCGAATCCTCCAGAGGCCACATTCCCGGCGCTTCTTCTTATTCCGTCGTTTCTGAAAACAATGACGAGCTTTCCATCGAAAAGGCCGGAAACAATGCTCCAAGTCATGGAATTGAGGCGCATGAAAAAATCCGCAATCTGGACACAAACATCAGGATTGGGAACATCTCCTAAATGAACATAGACCTTATGACGTCTTATAACCTTTTCCTTGAGAGCTTTTTCAAAATAAGGAAGAAAATCAATGGGGAGATCTGTCTGGCCGATTTTTCTTTCAAGCTGATGATTGGCAAATCTGAAAAGATACTGAAAAGCCTCTATGTCCTTCATCAGTGTCTGACGACCGAAATTACCCGTATCAGTCTTGATTGCATAAAAAAGACCGGTCGCAAGTTTTTCAGAAGGTTTGATGGCAGCGGCCCGCAAGTACTCAGTCATGATAGTAGCTGTTGCGCCATAGGTCGGTCTTATATCTACAAAATCTCCAAAGACACATGTTTCAGGATGATGATCAATAACAACAGAGGGTCTGAAAAGTCCAAAGCAGTCATGATGATCGGGCTGGGAATCGACAATTACATATTTTGTAAATCTGAAAGGATCAATTTCTGAAATATAATTAATCTTGACGCCAAGCAGCTTTATCATTGCAAGGTTATCAGAGCGTTTGATTCTATTCACAGAGGCAATGCAGGAGGAAGCCACTTTCCGCCACAAGAGTCTTTTGACGGCCATGGCGCTGGCAATAGCGTCAGGATCAGCATTGATAAGGATAAGCACCCTGTCATCATTTGAGAATCTGCCGTAAAATTTCCTCAGCTTTTCTGATGCCGAATTGTTCATTGCCCCTCTTTAAAAGACATTAGGTATCTTTTCCGCGTAAATTTCCACAGGATGCCGTACATCTATTTCAGACCCGTCAGCAGCAAGCCCCCCCCCAATCTGCATCATGCAGGCAGGACATGCGGCTGCAAGGACGTCAGCCCCTGAGTCCATAACCGCTTTTTTCTTTTCTTCGGCCACTGACATTGACAGGTCATAATGCGAGATTGAAAAGGTTCCGCCCATGCCGCAGCATCTGTCAGAATTCTTCATTTCCCTCACTTTGTATCCGGCCATTTCAAGGATGATTCTCGGCTCTTTATAAATGCCAAGACTGCGTTTAAGATGACAGGGATCATGTACTGTCACTGTCTTTCTGTCATCTGACCCGGAATCAGGCCCTGGGGCGGTATATTTTTTTTCTCCATACCTTATAATAAAATCTGAAATATCTGAAATCTTTTCAGAAACATAATCAAAAGAGTCATTATGCCCTGATTTTTCTGCGAACACAGACCAGAGTTTTTTCATCGCATAACCGCAGGTCGGGCAGGATGTTACTATCAGGTCGCAATCTGTTTTTTTTAGAATCTCGGCATTTTTTTCAGCAGCAATCCTGGCTGATCCCATATCACCGGATGCAGCCGCAGGCATTCCGCAACAGACAAGACCATCAGGAATCACAACATCGTATCCACAGTCTATTATGGCATTAAGCGAGGCGGTTCCAATGGAAGGGTACATTCTGTTGACAAGGCAGCCTGGATAAAAAGCGACGCGACCCTTTGAGCCCTGCCTTCTGTAATCGACCGTTCCTGTTATTTCAGAAAACGACTTTGGAGCAAAATTTCTGGAAATCCTCTGTTTGCTTCTAAATCCATCCCTTATGCAGGAAAAATCAGACGTTCCGGCAATATCCGCCGATAGTTTTTTTTGGAAAAAACCTGCCGTATCAAGAATCATGTCAAAAACCCGGGGATTATTGCACGCAGCCCTTAATATGGCTTTCTTGAATGGATTAAGACCTGTAATTCCGGCTATGATCATCCTTGCCCTTAGAAAAACAGAAATACTGTTTACCTTTCGAGGACAATGCGAAGCACAAGCTCCGCAAAGAAGACATCTCTGAAGCAGATCCATCACGCCATCAGGTTTTGAAAGAAGAGAAAATCTCAATCCGTCGAGCAGCGCAAGTTTCCCCCTTGCAGAGTCAGGCTCTCTCCCTGTTTCAGTATAAAGAGGACACACTGACTGACACATTCCGCATCTTGTGCAGAGTGAAAGGTCATTCTCAAGAGCTTTTATCGAAGAAGCAATTTCCTTTATCTGGCTCAAACGATCCGTCCTTTTGGCTTTCAAAACTTGATGGTCTCGCAAAAAGTCAGAAAAAGGCGTCGGCGTCATGCCGAACTTGATCCGGCATCTTTGTATTTTCAAATACTTCTGGATTCCGGCCTGCACCGGAATGACGGAAATCGGACTTTTTGCTATCTTGTCAAAACCTGCTGAAAAACCATGAAGTAAAGCATCATGTTCTATGAATGTTTTAAAATCAGCTTGCCTTGTTTTCTTTCAGAGTATTCATGATCTCGAACAGAGCCTTTTCCAGCACGGATATTTTCATCTTGCATGCACCTGCGCCCCTGTGGCCCCCTCCTCCGAATCTTGAAAGAAGAAATCCTGTGTTAACATTGCAGGTGCGGTTAAAAATACTATGTCCCACACTTACAATAACGCTGTCAGTTTCATGGTAATCACGCCTTATCTTCACCGCAACATGGGTTTCAGGATAAAGAGCATAAACGAGAAATCTATTGCCCTGGGGAGCTATCATCAAATCAGAAAAATCCGTCAGGGCCACGCCCTGGTCTATTTGTGTCCTCTTGGATAGATGCTCCTTATATTCTGAATTTTCTCTTATGACCTCATCGCATCTTGCCTTTACATCCCAATCTTTCATCACATCGTCTATGCCATTTTCAAGAAATAGATCGCAAAGCCTGTCCCAGTAATGCTTCTCACATTCAGCCCGGTTCTTTATGGTCATGGACAATAGCAGATAAGAATTGTCTTCGGGCCTTAAGACCTCTTCGACAGTCAGATTGGCAGAATCAATTTTGTCAGCGGCAGCTGAAAGTTCTGCAAAATCCGTTTTGAACCTATCCTTATAATATGTGTAAATCAGACCGGCTGCTGAAGGAGCTATTTCATAAACGCCCTCGAATTTTTCATCAATACGGTTTGTGACATGATGATCAAACCAGACGCTGCACCCGGATTTCCACGGCAGATTAGCGATTATGTCCCCCTGCCTTACCTCAAGACCACAATGCCTTATTGCATCAGGCTCAACCCATAAAACCGGGATATCCTTGCCAAGGGCGGCTTTTAAAAAAACGGCGCAAACAAGCCCGTCAAAGTCGGGTCTGGTGATTATTCGCATAAGAACTCTCTAATAATATTATCAATTTCAAAAATTCACTTCTGATAAAAAAGCAAGCTGTCAGAAGCGGAATCGGGCAATATAGTATATTGTTTTTGTGATTACAACAGATTAACTTGAATATGATGCAAACAGGCATGGGAGCTTGAGGAAAAAGACGATCATTCGAAAAAGCAACAAGGCCGCAAAAAGTCCCAAAAAGGTTGCGGCGTCATGCCGGACTTGATCCGGCATCCATTATTTTCAGATACTTCTGGATTCCGGCCTGCGCCGGAACGACGGAAATCTGACTTTTTGAGACCTTGTCAATACTTATACAAGCACTAAATAATCAACATCAGAGATTCTTTAACGCCTTTTCCACTATTGCGTCAAAAGCTCCCATAAAAGGCCCGTTTGTATGGGTGTCAGCAATGGGAACGCCCATGTCGCATGAAGTCACCACCTGGGTATCAAATGGAACAGAGCCAAGAAACATTATACCCATTTCACTTGCTGTTCTTTCACCGCCGCCGCTGCTGAACGGGCTGACGACCTCTCCGCAATGGGGGCAAGGGAAAGGCCCCATATTCTCAACAAGACCCAGGATTTCCATGTTTACGGTCTTGCAGAAATTGATGGATTTTCTCACGTCTGCAAGTGCAACATCCTGGGGAGTGGTTACGATCACTGCTTTTGCGTCTTCCACTGTCTGGATTACAGTAAGAGGCTCGTCGCCTGTTCCGGGAGGAGCGTCAATTATAAGAAAATCAAGGTCTTCCCATTTAACCGAACCTATGAACTGCTGGATCATATTGCCCTTGGCCGGCCCTCGCCATATTATGGGCTGATCTTCATGGGGAAGGAGAGATTGCATGGAAACAACCTTCAGATTATCACCAAAAGGCATGGGGATAAGCATATGATCATCGCTTGCGTCCAGGAGGCCCTTCATGCCCATTATCTTGCCTACACTTGGCCCATGCACATCCACATCCATGAGGCCTGTCTTAAATCCCTTTTTTGCGAGACAAACGGCCAGATTGCAGGCTACGCTGCTTTTACCGACGCCCCCTTTTCCGCTCATTACAACAAGCTTGTATTTGATTCTGGACAGGGCAATCTTTGACAGTTCCTCGCTTGTCTTGACCGCATTATTTTTAGAGCTTGCGCAGGATCCGCTGCTGCATGATGATTTTGAATCAGGCATTTTTTCATGAATCATTACTGACTTACTCCTTAAAAAACTTTTGCTTAACACACAAATAGGGTCTCAAAACTAACAGATGACAAATTATGACAACGTCGCAAAAAGTCCGATTACCGTCATTCAGCCGAAGGCCGGAATCCAGAAATATCTAAAAATACAAATATACCCAATCAGGTCAGGCATGACGCCGAGCATTTTTTTGACTTTTTACGAAACCATCAATTATACATTTACAAGAATAATCAGTTTTTTAATGATCACAGGCATTAGGTCCTGAAACAAGGGTTTTGTTAAGATACCCTGAAACAAGTTCTTCTGCTGCAATCTGGGGCGCCCCAACAACCACTTCAATGCCGTATCCCAGGAAAAACTCCTTGGCCTTATGCCCCATTCCACCAGCTATTATCACATTGACATTGTTATCGTGCATCCATTTTGGAAGTACACCTGGTTCATGGGGAGGAGGTTCAAGGGTCTGGGTTTTTTTGAAAACACCGTCTTCAACATCAATAAAAATGAATTCCTTGCTGTGCCCGAAATGAAGGGTTAACTTTCCATCTGCTACTGGTATGGCAAAACGCATTGCATTACTCCTTTTTTAGATTTTATATCCAGTGACCTTCGACATTGGCTTCATCCGCAAATGAAAGAAGGCCATTTTTGCATTGCTGAACCGCATCAATAACCCGCCCCGTACATCCGACCGCGATCCTGATTCCGGCCGCTGATAAAGCAGTGAAAGCCTTTGGGCCGCAGTTTCCAGTCACGACTATTTCGGCTCCTGTCCCAGCCACAGTCTTGCTTGACTGAATTCCCGCTCCCTGGGGCAGATTCAGGTTCTGGGTGTTTTCTACAGCCGTAAAATCGAGGGTTTCTGAGTCCACGACCACAAAAAAAGCCGCGCGACCGAATCTTGAATCGATTTCAGATGTAAGATCTGTCCCTTTTGATGATACTGCTATTTTCATATGATCCTCCTATAAAAGGTTTATTCCATTTATTAACCATGCACTGTAGGGTGTGCCGTCCTTGCACGCACCACTTGCTTGGCGAAGGCGGTGCGTGGGAAAGCGCCACGCACCCTGCTTTTGCAAGACCTCCCATTTTGATTCAGGTGCCAACTATGATGGACTCGCAAAAAGTCAAAAAATGGCTTTAGCGTCATGCCGGACTTGAGCCTGCATCCTTGTAATTTCAGCCACTTCTGGATTCCGGCCTGCTCCGGAATGACGGCAATCTGACTTTTTGCTACTTTGTCAACTATCAAACGCCGCCCAATTCAAGGCTCGCCTTTAATTCCTCCCACAAAAGGCTGATCGCTCTGGAAGGTTTGCCGCCGGAATGCTGAACGATTGTTTTGCCTGCCATCATGGCTGCTGTCACATCGCTGTCATATGGAATCTCTCCGACAACAGGCACCTTGTTGACCGCAGCCCATTTTCTGAATTCTGTTTCAATTTCAGGATTAAGGCCGCTTTTATTTATGCATAGAACCACGGGAATTCTGAAAAATCCGGCGAGCTCCTTAACTCTCTTAACGTCATGAATGCCCGATATGGTTGGTTCCGCCACGGCAAGAACAAGACTCGCCCCTGTTATAGAAGCAATTACCGGGCACCCTATGCCAGGAGGCCCATCTGTTATGCAAAGATCAATAGCGCCGGCTTCCGCCCTGGCTCTTGCTTCCTGTCTGAGTCTGCTGACAAGAAGCCCTGAGCTTTCTTCTCCTGGGAAAAGTCTTGCGTGCATCATGGTTCCGAAAGGGGTTTCAGACACAAACCAGTCACCGCATGTTTTAAGTTGCATGGAAATTGCGCCCGAAGGACAAAAATGGGCGCAGACTCCACATCCTTCGCAGAGAATATGGTCTATTTCGTATTTTTCGTTAATTGCAGAAAACTGGCAGACTTCCCGGCAATAGCCACATTCAGTACATTTTGACGTATCAAGAACAGCAGCAAAACCTGCCTCAAAAGGAAATTTGCACGTTTCTTTCAGGGGCAGCACAAGATGCATATCAGCCGCGTCAACGTCTGCGTCCACGATAACACTTTTTCCGGCAAGAACGACAAGGCTCGCTGTTATGCTTGTTTTGCCCGCCCCGCCTTTTCCGCTTATTACGACAAGTTCCTTCATGGGTATGCCTCCCTGCCAGCGGATATTATTTCGCCGATCTTTTTGAATACTGAAATAAACCCGGACTTGAGCTCAGGTCTTGTTTCAGTGATAAGGGCGCCCCTGGAATATCCTTCGGCTATGGCCCTGTCATCCGGGATTTCAAGAAGAATTCTGATATTATTCTTTTCCGCAAATTCATGCGCTGTCCTGTTTCCCGGCATGGAGCGGTTTATTATGAGTCCGCATGGAAGATTCATTTCCCTCAGGGCCTCAAAAGCTATTGAAAGATCGTTTATGCCAAATGGCGTGGGTTCAGTGACAAGGAGCACAAAGTCAGCGTCCCTGACTGTTGCCACCATAGGACATGAGGCACCCGGAGGAGCATCTGAAATTATATGCTTCGCAGATTCAGGGATAAGTGATTTGAGATGCTTGATGAGCGGCGGAGACATGGCTTCGCCTATTCTGAGCCTGCCTGTAAGAAGGTTAATATTCCCGGAACGCCCCTGCGCAATTGTCCCAAGCTCTCTCTTGCCGGCGGTGATAGCCTTTTCAGGGCATACAAGCTCGCAACCTCTGCAACCGTGACACATGGCAGGATAAGTGACAAGTTTCCTGCCCATTATGACGATAGAGCTGAATCTGCATATATCATCACATTTTCCGCATAAAGTGCATTTGCTCTCATTCACAAGGGGAACGAAGGAATAAACGGTTTCAGCCTTTTCCACCTCAGGATTAAGAAAAAGATGAGCGTTTGGTTCTTCAACATCACAATCCAGATAAATGATCTCTCCTTCAAATGATGATGCAAGTGCCAAAGCCACCGTGGTTTTCCCTGTTCCGCCCTTACCGCTTGCCACAGCAATTTTCATTTTTACACGCCTTCTTTTTCATAAGGCCAGCAAACCACTCCGCCATCAAGAAAGGAAACATTCCCGAAACCTTCACCTTCAAGGATTCTTTGGGCCTCGTAGCCTCTTAATGAAATCTTGCAAAAAGTAATTATTTCCTTGTTTTTTGGCAGATCCCCCACGGCCTGTCTCAGTTTCCCAAGCGGAATATGTTTAACGCGTTTGTCAGGAATCCTGACCTGGGCGAATTCGTCCGGGGTTCTCACATCAAGAAAAATGAAGTCATCGTCCTTTCTGATTTTTTCCATTACTTCGGCAGGGCTGTAGCCCTTTGCAATTCCTGAGATCTTGTTTTCGGCAATATTTGCCGCGGTTATGATGTTGTCCATGGCCGGAGAATAAGGTGGAGCATAGGCAAGGTCATACTGGCCGAGATCATAGACATTGGCGTTCTGGCTCATGGCAGAAACGGTCACGTCCATTCTCTTTGCAGCCTCTCCCGGGCCGGTCATCTGCGATCCGATAATTTTTCCCGTTTTTTTGTCAACAATCAGCTTTATGATAAGAAGCTTTGCTGATTCCATGAAATGCGGCCTGTCAGGAGAAGGATTCAGAACGGTCAGATAATCAAGTCCTTCATTTTTAGCCTGGCGTTCTGTCATTCCTGTACAGGCAAAAGTCAGTCCAAAAATCTTTATGATTACTGTTCCAAGAACGCCCCTGAATTTTGTGGGAATTCCGCAGATATTATCGGCAATTATTCTGCCCTGCTTGTTTGCGGTTGATCCCATCGGTGCGTAGATCGGCTTTCCTGTCTGTCTGCTCCAGACTTCTGAACAGTCTCCTCCCGCGTAAATATCAGGATCTGACGTTCTTAAATATTCATCGGTTTTTATGGCTCCGGTCGTTCCTATTTCAAGGCCCATCTGTTTAGCAAGGCTGGAATTAGGTCTTACGCCCACAGAAACAAGAACAATGTCGGCCTGAATTTCGCCTTTTGAGGTAACCACAGAGACTACTTTGCCCTGGTCATCGCCTTTTATTTCACTGACTGCGGAAGACAGTGCAAGTTTTACCCCCCTGGCTCTCAACTCGTTATGAACATGAAAAGCCATTTCGGGGTCTGAATGGGACGGAAGAACAGTATCCTCCCTTTCAACAATCGTGACATCCATTCCCTGGATTCTGAACGCCTCGGTAACTTCAAGGCCAATAAGACCGCCACCGATTATTACGGCTTTCTTCCCTTTAAGACTTTCGCGCCTGTCCCTGATCTCCCTTGCGTCTTCGACCGTTGACAGGGTGTAGACATCTTTAAGATCAACACCTTTTATTTCAGGAAGAAAAGGGGTGCTCCCTACGGCAAGGACAAGTCTGTCATAGGGTATTTCAATTATCTCGCCTGTCATCGTATTTACAGTCGTGACTTTTTTTGCGGCCCTGGCCACAGACTTGGCAAATGTCTGGTTCAAAACACGAATATCTTTCACAACCTTGAAAAAATGTGTGTCCCTTACTATTCCGACTGGAGTTGCCATTAGTTCTTTGTGATCTTTGATCTCCCCTGAAAGATAATAAGGAAGTCCGCATCCCGAATATGAAAGAAGCTCTTTC
This sequence comes from Desulforegula conservatrix Mb1Pa, assembly GCF_000426225.1. Classification (NCBI taxonomy): domain Bacteria; kingdom Pseudomonadati; phylum Thermodesulfobacteriota; class Desulfobacteria; order Desulfobacterales; family Desulforegulaceae; genus Desulforegula; species Desulforegula conservatrix. Next base: position 28,022 of record NZ_AUEY01000016.1, on the reverse strand, counting down.
TTTTCAATTACGGTTACGTCGGCATCTGGTTTAAGCCTTTTTATCCTTGCCGCGGTTTTTGGGCCGCAAGCGACTCCACCAATAACTACAATCTTTAGTTTTTCCATTCTTTAGTCTCCATATCTTCGAATATCAGCCATGGTAACTGTCCCATAAGCACAATTCTTTTTTCTCTAAAAAACATTATGTGCAGCTTTCGGTCTGGTTCCCATCAAAACAATCAAAAGTATCTGCGGACAGCATCCTTTGCCGCCCACTATTGCCAAAGCCATCAGGATTGACAAAGCCGCAAAAAGTCCGATTCCCGTCATTCCGGCGAAGGCCGGAACCCAGAAAGAATTAAAAATACAAAGATGCCGGATCAAGTCCGGCATGACGCCAATGCCCTTTTTAGACTTTTTGCTGGTCCATCAAAATTGATAGACTTGAGCATTAGCTCCAATCACTTTATTGTTCAAAAAAGGCTTCACCCTGACTGCCATATATTCGTTCGCCCGTTGTGCAAACTCTCTAAAACATCTAAGCTTCAAAATCATAAACCAACTCTAATCTTGTTTTTTAATTCTCATTATGAGCATATGCCCATATATAATTTTGTCAAGCTTTGAAGGCAATAAAAACTGGGGCAAAAATGGATGCTGAAGACACAAAACGCTATATAAATTGGGTCAGATCAATTTCTGGCAAGAAGCAATTTCAATTTTAAATCGAGAGTGCATTGATTTGAAAGGCCGCCGGAGGGTCACTTTTTGAAAAAGCTCCGCAAAAAATTTCATGATATGGATTCACCAAAAATCAAAGTTTTTCCCAGAATGGATTTCCAGAAATCAGATCTGAAATACAAATATTGACTTTTGGAATAGAAATGAAATAGCTCTGATTAACGCGGGGTATATTCTAATTCATCTTGGTAAAACCAATGACGTTCTCAGCACAAGGCTGCGGCCCGGTCATATTTAAAAAATATATATAGTCTCGACATATCTGAAGAGGCAATAGGCTCTGCAACCGACGAGATGAAAAAAATCATCGTAAGAGCCGAAGAAATGCCTTTTCATGAAGGCTCAGTTGATGCAGTTGTTTATGTGGCATATCGAACTTGTATAGGACTATGGAAGAACCCTCTAATCCACCCGATCAATAAGACCAGATGGATTTACCCTCCATATTATAAAACTGATTCCTGAGCCATTCATCATAGGTCATCATACCTTTTATCTCTTCTGGCGGTTTCCCTGCAATCTTGGAAACAAGATCAAAATCATGCAAAAGAATAGGTTTGATATTCTTTCCTGAAAGGCTTCTGAAATAAGTGAGGTCATCTCATGGGCATATTCTTTGCTTGGATTTCTGTCAGGGTGATATTGAAACATCAGCCTGTAATAGGCATATTTGAGTCCGCTTTCATCTGTGCCGGGGGGAATTCCCATAACTGCAATGGCCCTGTCTTTTAATAATTTGTCTGTATGAGTCATAAACTGCCACAAAAAATACTTGAAGTTGTCCGGGAAGGGATCTGGAAACCCCGGCCCGGATAAACATGGTTGACAAGGTCGCAAAAAGTCCTATTACAGTCATTCCGGCGCAGGCCTGAATCCATAAGCGGCTGAAATTACAAAGATCATAATCAAGTCCATCATGACGATTAAGCCATTTTCAGACTTTTTGCGAGTCCATCATGGTTAAAGCATATAAAGAAAACTTAGAGATTTATAACTGCAGCATCCGCAATAAGATTGATAAGCTCAACCGCTGTTCCCATCCTTGCTCCTTCAATAAGATCAGCATCTGTGATTCTTCTTGCCTTTGCACATGGAGTACATGCCAAAATAGGCACGCCGTTAGCCTGGAGATAGGTCATCAGATCGTCTGCTGAATCTCCTGTGGCCGCCTTCAGATTTTCAAGAAGGCCTTCCTTCGCAAGATAAACCGCTTCATCGAGAAGAAACAGGGTAACGTTCCGGCCTTCCCTGTGCGCGACTGTCGCCAAATGAATAGCCCTTGTGGCGCGGTTAGGATCGTCTGTTCCGCATGATACTGTAATAACGACATTATTAGTCATATGTCCCTCCGTTAATGCTTTTTATTGGTTTAAATATAAGAAAAAGCCGTGGCAAAATTCATGTTATATACGATCATATACCCATAAATCAGACTGGTCATTTTTTAAAGAAATTTAATCTTTTTCCTTTATTGATCATGACAGTCAGTCTTCAGACGACAAAAAACAAAAAGTATTGTAAGTTTATGGCTTGTTTTTTTAAGCCAGAAAAAAACAGATAATCCAAACCAGAAAGCATGGGTTGCCATATTTCAATCAGAGATTAGAATTGAGAAGGTAGCAAAAAGTCCGATTACCGTCTTCCAGCGGGGCCTGTCCCTGTGAAAATCGGGAGCTGGAATCCAGAATCACCTGAAAATACAAAGATGCCGGATCAAGTCCGGCATGACGCTGGCGTTCTTTTCTGACTTTTTGCAAGACCATCAGAATTATCTCAAAGAGCAGGATAAACTCTAAATCGGAGACAAGCCATGATAATATTAAGAGATTCGGGAAGCATTCAGTGCGAATGCAACACAGACAGTCTCGAAAATGCGAAGACCAAGCTGCACTCGCTCATAAACGGAATCATAGACTCCACGCTTGATCCGGATATTTATACTCACATAGATTTCGAGCCTATCCCGTCCCAGGAAAACGTGATCCAGATAATAAACAGGCTTAGAAATATTTTTTTCCCTGGGTTTTTCAGCAGAAGAAGAATGACGCCCCAGAACATGAACTACAATATGGGGCAATCTCTTTCCATTCTTTTTGACTTGCTCTACGAACAGATTGTCTGCGCTACAAGGCATGAATGTTCCAGATTTGAACGTCTGTGCGATGATTGCAGAAACAAGGGCGCTGAAATTGCGCTTGAATTTTTCGAATCCATCCCCGGAATCAGAAAAATGCTCGCCCTTGATATAAAGGCAATGTACGATGGAGACCCTGCCGCAAAAAGCCATGACGAAATAATTTTCAGTTATCCCGGCATTTTTGCAACAATGGTTCACAGAGCCGCACACAGACTCTATGAACTTCAGGTTCCTCTTCTTCCAAGAATGATGTCGGAATACGCACATGCAGTGACAGGAATCGACATTCACCCTGGAGCCACAATAGGCAAAAGCTTTGCCATAGATCATGGAACAGGCGTCGTCATAGGCGAGACAACAAATATCGGCAATAATGTGAGAATTTACCAGGGCGTTACGCTTGGTGCTCTTTCTCTGCCAAAAGATAAAATGGATGAACTCAAAACAATAAAAAGGCATCCGACAATTGAGGATGGAGTTGTAATTTACTCCGGCGCAACCATACTCGGTGGAGGAACAGTGATCGGCTCAGGATCTGTAATTGGCGGCAATGTTTGGCTTACTGAATCAGTTCCGCCTGGCACAAGGGTATTTATTGAAAATCCAAAGCTTATATTCAGGTAAAAATGAAAAAAATATTCAGATACAGTTCTATAATGGACGCGCCTAAGCACGAGCTTTTTTCCTGGCACGAAAGGGACGGAGCACTTGAAAGGCTTAGCCCTCCCTGGGATCCATTGAAGATCATTCGAAAAGGTGGAATCTCGCCAGGATCAATAACAAAAATGATCATGCACGAAGGGCCGGTTCCTTACAGATGGACAGCCCTTCACACTGATTATGAAATAAACAGCATGTTCAGGGATATTCAGATACATGGCCCGCTGAAGAGCTGGAGGCATACTCATATATTCAGTGATTCTTCTGATGGCAAATGCCTGCTGACAGACGAAATTGAATTAGAAGCTCCTTTTTCTTATTTGGGAGACTTTCTGCTTGAGGGCAAAATCCGCTCAAAGCTGACTGAAATTTTCAGATACAGACATGAGCTGACTACCAGCGATATTTCCAGACACATGGAGTTCAAAAAAAAGCACGGAACATGGAAGATTCTGATAAGCGGGGCAAGCGGCCTTATAGGATCAAATCTGGCTCCCTTTTTTACGACAGGAGGCCATGAGGTCTATAAACTGGTTAGAAGAAAGCCTTTTAATAAAAATGAGATTTTCTGGAATCCGTCAGAGGGAATTATTAATTCGGACGAACTTGAAGGATTTGACGCCATAATTCATCTTGCAGGTGAAAACATAGGCGACAGCAAATGGACTCCTGAAAAAAAGAAAGTTTTCATAGAAAGCAGAACCAAAGGAACAGCTCTTCTGGCAAAGGCCTTAAATACCCTGAAAAACCCGCCAAAAGTCTTTATTTCTGCTTCTGCAACCGGCTTTTATGGAGACAGGGGAGATATAATTCTCTCCGAAAAAACGTCCAAGGGAAATCTGTTTATATCAGATCTCTGTGATGCCTGGGAAAAATCAGCATCTGACAATCTTAAAAAGAGTATAAGGCTTGTTATTGCCAGAATTGGTGTTGTTCTGACTCCGGAAGGCGGAGCTTTATCCAAAATGCTTCCAGTTTTCAAGGCAGGGTTTGGCGGAAAAACAGGAAATGGGAATCAGTATATGGCGTGGATTTCCATGGATGATGTAATCGGAGCAATTTACCATATAATGCTTAATGATTCCTTGACAGGCAAAGTTAATCTTGTTGCCCCGGAACCAGTTACAAACAAAATGCTCGTTGAAGTTCTTTCAAAGATTCTGAAACGACCGGCATTTACTGATATTCCCGAAATAATACTTAAAGCCGCATTCGGACAGATGGCAGACGAAATTCTTCTTGCCAGTAGCCGTGTTATTCCGTCAAAATTGCTCGGATCAGGTTATGTATTCTTAAAACCGGATCTTGAAACAGCTCTCAGGCATACGCTTGGCAGAACTTGCTCTTTGTAGAGCGAACTTCTGATTGTTCGCTTTTTTGGAAAAAAGCCGGTCAGACAATTTATGGATATGGTGGAAAACCTTTTTAGAGACAATCGTTCTTAAGGGACTTTACAGACAAATTTATATCTGCACATACTTGAGCTTTATGAAAATGATTGCGGAGCTTTTCCAAAAAGCAACCCGCAGGAGTTATGATTTTCGATTTTTGAAGTATTGGTCTTTTACCATCAACCATAAATCCAAATTCTAAAATCAAAAATCATGCGGCCCAAAATCATTGCAGCTATTATTTTTAGAGGCTTAAATATATGAACTCAGGTTCCAAGGCTTTCTTTCTCGTAATCATGACCATCGCACTCTTCTGCGGATTTCTTCCGCAATTCATGACGGTTCAGATTCCTTACAATTTCGAACGGCTTCATGTTTTTCTGTTCAATCTCTGCAGCGGTGGAAGCATAATTTTATATTACACAATAGGCAAAAAAAGAATCACGGCGCCTGTAGTTTTTTTTATCATAATATCAATTATATATGCTTTTTTTGCATTTTTTAATCTATATATTCCGGCCATGGTCTGCAGCTTTATTCTTGCATCCATTGTCGCATCAATAAGAATCAGACGATTCGGATTCATTCCCGGATTCTTCAAAAAAGATGTGAGCGTAAGCGAAAAATTTCATCAGGCTTCCATGCTATGTCTTTCGCTTGGCCTTGTCATTTCGACACTTGTTATCATAAATAACGAGTACCTGTATCTTATAAGCATGAAAAAACTTGTCATAGACACATTTTTCCTGGGTTTTTCATTTCCCCTGTCTCTCATCACAATGAGCCTGATGTTTGCTCTTATACCGGAGCATCTGCATATAGAATCACACTCTCTGAAAGAAGCCGGATTCTGGGCTATTAACCTTGGGGTAATCATATTCTTCCTTTTTATTCTTTTTGAAAAAATGGTGGCCCAGCTTTTAATCTCAGGAATGCTGTTTATTGCTGTTATTGTTATATTTTTTCTGTACATGAGGGATGGAAAAGCTATTCAGCAGAAAAACTTCCTGACATCAGGCATGTTTTTTCTGGTCATGACAGCCATAACCGGAATCGCTTACATAGTTCTTGAATTTTATCCAAACAGAGATCCACAGATAATGAAATTCCTCCTGAAGCTGCATACGTTCACTTCCCTTTACGGATGGAACCTCAGCGGTCTGTCTGTAATAATAAGATATAATGATTTCCCTATTCAGCTTCACTCAAGACGCCTGATAGCCTTCCACTGGTTCACGGTTCTGATAACAGCACCAATAGGAGCGTTTTCAAAGGAGTTTGCGATTGCAGCCACAATCAGTTACGCTTTTATCCTTTACAGGGTCTTTTTCTCTGGCCCGGCAGATCATGCCATCTCCCAAAAGGATTAATGACGCAAGGCAAAATATAACCCCGCTTAATCAGGCTATAAAATGAGTGGACATAAAATTATTTTTTATGCAAATGCAAAACTTCGTCTTTTACTAAACTCAGGAAAATGCTATTTAAATATCATATTCAACGAAATTGACTCCATAATAATTCTTTTCAACACGTTTAACGACTTTGACTTTCAGTCAAAAACACTTACTTTCGTATAAAACATGAATAAGGAGGATAAAACATGAAAAAAGAACGCTTCAAGATTACTTCAGGATGCCCACAGTGCGGATGCAGCCAGATTACCGATATGACAAGGGATGAAATGATAAAAAAATACGGTCATATCAAAAATATTGAACTTGAATGCAATGAGTGCCTTGCCAAATGGGAAGAAGATATACAGAACGCCTGCCCTGAGTGGGATGCTGAATGCAAACTCGCAAAGGAAAAATAAAAATGCGTGGTCTGTTCCTGAATAAGAGACTTCCCCATTAATAATTGAGGACAGCCACTTTTATATTGACAAAATGTGTCTTAATTAGAAATAAAACCTATAATGACACAATAGCAGGCTTTAAACCTAAAAAGCCTCATAACCCAAGTTATTAAGCAAGAGCATAAAACTTCAGGATAAAAAGGAAAGGACCCAAACATGGCGGCATATGATTTTAACGCGGATGAAATCTTTGAAATGGCGGTTCAGATCGAAGTGAACGGCGCCAAATTTTACAGAAAAGCAGCTGAAAGCGTTAGTGACGCAGATGCTAAGAAATTTCTTCTTGAGCTTGCTGCAATGGAAGACGACCATGAAAACACTTTCAAAAAAATGAAGTCTGAACTTACTGAAGAACTGAAAAAGTCCAAGGTTTTCGACCCTGAGAACGAAGCAGTGCTTTATCTCAAGTCGCTTGCTGACACCAGAGTGTTTTATGAAAAAGAAATTGATTCAACTTCTCTCAAAGAAATATTCAAGGCAGCTATAACTGCTGAAAAAGATTCCATAGTTTTCTATCTTGGAATGAAAGACCTTGTTGCTCCTGGCGCAGGACAGGCCAAAGTTGATGCAATCATCAAGGAAGAAATGTCTCACATCAGATTGCTCAGCAAAAAACTTATTGAAGTAAAATAGTAAAACCAGTCCGAGGCGTTTCCTTGAAAATAAAGGAAACGCCTTTTAATTTTAGGACGCCTCTAAAAAATAGAATTTTTGATATGGATGCAAGGAAGCGGCGCACGGAGAACCCGAGTTTATGAGGTATAAATGAGGATTCGAGTACGACGCTGACGCAACTAACGCGCAAAAAGACAATTTTTAAAGGTGCCCCCTTTACTCAAGCCCTCCACGACCTGAAGACGAAAGATTCTCAAGGCCGGTTTTATCAATTATTGAAATTATTCTTCCATCAACATTTATAAGACCTTCCTGGGCCATTCTGGCCATAACCCTTGAAAGTGTTTCAGGCGTGGCTCCAAGTATGCTTGCAAGATGGTTTTTTGAAACGTCAAGTTCCACAGATTTATTGTCACTCTGTTCTTCCACAAGAAAAAGAATATATCCTGCCAGCCTTGCAGGGACATCTTTTAAAGTAAGATTTTCAATCTGAACCGAGAATTGCCTGAGCCTTGCGGCCATTACGCCAAGCATGGAAAGCGCGAGTCCAGGTTTTTTTGCGATAAGATCTATAAACTCTTTTTTAGGAAAAAAGAGAAGATGACTTTTCTGGAGAGCAAGAGCATTGGCCGGGTAAGGATCACCGCTGAATACTGCGACTTCGGCAAAAGGCTGCCCCTTGCCGAATATATGGAGAATTTTCTCCTTGCCGTCAGGAGCGAGTTTATAAATCTTTACGCTTCCGCTTGCTACAATATAAAACCCGCTCGAAGGTTCGCCGTCCGAGAAGATCATTTCACCCTTAAGAACATCTTTTTGCTTCAGAATGCCTGCTATTTCGGCAATATCATCTTCAGGCAGGCCAGAAAACAAAGGTGCCGAAGAAATAATTCCAATTATTCTTTTATTCATTTCATTTTTTTCCGTTTTCTTGATTCAGGTCAAGGTTTTCATTTTAACGCAGTGCTAAAAGATATCCAACAGCGCGGAAATGAATTTACAGATAACATAAATATAAAAACCGTTAATACAAAATCTAAGGAGAAATAATATGTTTTGCTTTCAATGTGAACAGACTGCAAAAGGTACAGGATGCGACAAGATAGGCGTATGCGGAAAAACCCCTGAAACAGCGGCAATTCAGGATCTTCTGGTTCATACAATGAAAGGATTCTCCCTTGTGGCTCTTGAAGCTGCAAAGCACGGCGCAAAGACTCCTGAAGACGATCATTTCGCATGTCAGGCAATTTTTTCAACCCTTACAAACGTTGACTTTGATCCTGAAAGATTCACCAAGCTCATGCAGGAAGCAGAAACCCGCATGGCTGCAATGAAAGAAAAAATTACTGCAAAGGGCGGAAACACAAGTTTCCCGCAGTACAAGGGAAGCTACAAAGGACTTAACACCGCAGCTCTTATTGCTGAAGGCGAAAAAACCAGCTTCAAGGCGGAACTCGACGCAAATGTTGACATCACATCGCTCAGACAGCTTTTGATTTATGGTATCAAGGGAGTTGCAGCATATGCCGACCATGCTGCGATTCTCGGCAAAACAGATCAGGCTGTTTATGATTTCCTCTATGAAGGAATGGCAGCTACCCTTGATAACACCCTTGGTGTTAATGAACTAGTAGGCCTTGTTCTCAAATGCGGCGAAATCAACCTCAAGGCAATGGAACTTCTTGATGCAGGCAACACAGGAACTTACGGGCATCCGGTTCCGACCAGCGTTCCTCTTGGAACAAAAAAAGGCAAGGCCATCCTTGTTTCAGGCCATGATCTTAAAGACATGTATGAGCTTCTTAAGCAGACCGAAGGCAAGGGCATCAACATCTATACCCACGGTGAAATGCTGCCGACCCATGCTTATCCTGAGCTCAAGAAATTCAGCCATTTCTTCGGCCATTACGGAACAGCATGGCAGAATCAGGCAAAGGAGTTCGACGAGTTCCCTGGTGCGATACTCATGACCACAAACTGTATCCAGAAGCCAAAAGAAACTTATAAAGACCATATATTCACAACGGGTCTTGTTGGCTGGCCAGGAGTTGAGCACATTGCAAGCAAGGATTTCAGTCCTGTAATCAAAAAAGCTCTTGATATGCCAGGATTTGCGGAAGACAAGGCAGGCGCGTCCGTAATGGTTGGCTTTGCGAGAAATACGGTTCTTGGCGTTGCAGACAAGGTAATCGAAGGCGTTAAAAGCAAGGCAATCCGCCACTTCTTCCTTGTGGGCGGCTGCGACGGCGCAAAACCTGGCCGCAACTACTACACTGAATTTGTTGAAAAAGTGCCCAAGGACTGCATGATTCTTACCCTTGCATGCGGAAAGTTCAGATTCTTTGACAAGCAGCTTGGCGATATAGGCGGAATCCCGAGACTTCTCGATGTAGGCCAGTGCAACGACGCTTACTCAGCTGTTCAGATAGCGGTTGCCCTTGCTGGAGCATTCGAGTGCGGAGTCAACGATCTGCCGCTGTCCTTCATACTCTCATGGTATGAGCAGAAAGCAGTAGCGATTCTTCTGACCCTGCTCTTCCTCGGAATCAAGGACATAAGACTCGGGCCATCACTTCCTGCATTCTTGAGTCCGAACGTTATTGATGTTCTGGTTAAAAACTTCAACATCATGCCGATCAAGACCGCTGATGAAGACCTTAAGGCAATACTCGGCTAAGACATAAAACGTAAGGTGCTCAAGCCTCAAGGCTTGCACACCACATAAGAACACCTCCCTCTCCGGCAAGATTATGGAGAGGGAGAAACCACGAAACACACTAAAGACACGAAAAACGCGGGGAACTTTTTGTAAAAAGTTCCCCACACCCCTCAAAAACTTTTTATTAACCGAATTTTTTTGGGGAAAGGTTCGGAAAACACTTTATTTGAAGAAAGGGTTTTCTGAAAAAAACTTAGCAATAATCGACTTTTTCGTATGTTTCGTGTTTTCCGTGGCCCAAATATAAAATATGAGGCCATCAAGTTTTAAAATGAAGGAGAAAGAAAATGAAAACAATACGCAAAATAATAGAAATAAATGAAGACAAATGCGACGGATGCGGCAACTGCGTGGTTTCATGTGCTGAAGGCGCGATACAGATAATAAACGGCAAAGCAAAGGTTATTAAAGACATGTTCTGTGACGGACTCGGAGCCTGCATGGGCTCATGCCCCCAGGACGCTCTCAAAATCATAGAAAGAGAAGCTGATCCGTTTGATGAAGAAGCAGTACACAAGCATCTTGAGGACATGAAGAAGAAATCAGAGCATCCAAAGCACACAGGATGCGGATGTCCGTCTTCTTCAATCATGACATTAAAGCCTATGGCTAAGCCAGAAGCTGCAAGCAATCATGGCACGGCGATAGCAGAATCCCAACTGGCCAACTGGCCTCTCAAGATAAGACTTGTTCCTCCGAACGCGCCTTATCTGAAAAATGCCGAGCTTCTTATTCTGGCTGACTGCTCTGCTGCTGCATACGCGAATCTGCACAGAGACTTCATAAAAGACAAGATCGTATTAATGGGCTGCCCGAAATTCGATGACAGCAAAATGCACGTAGAAAAACTTGCCCAGATTTTTGCAGGAAATGGCATAAAATCTATTACCATAGCAAGAATGGAAGTACCTTGCTGCGCGGGAATGGTTGTACTTGTGAGTGAAGCCCAGAAAATGGCAAAAACTTCTATCCCTGTTTCAGAGGAAATCATAACAAGAAACGGAGACAGAGCAAAAGCAGAAACAATGCAAAAAATAATGTCCCATGGCTGCGGGTGCTCAGGGTAAAATATCAGGATAATTTCTGGTTAAGCAAAACACAAAAGAACATTAATTTGCACTGGAGCAATAAAATGAAATTCAAGGTTGATCAAGAATTATGTATAGGATGCGGAGCCTGTGAAAGTACATGTCCCGAAGTGTTCGAGCTTGTTGATGAAAAGTCGAGTGTCAAGATTAATCCTGTTCCTGAAGAATTCCAGGAAAAAGCCCTAAGCGCTGAAGATGGCTGCCCGGCAGGCGCCATATCCCATGAGTAAAGCCATGAATATCAAAATGGATATACAAATAGTTAACACAATCCTTTATTGCGAAAAATGGCAGGAAACTGTCGCATTTTACAAGAATACGCTGAAGCTTCCAGAGACCTCTTCACTTGGGTGGTTTGTGGAATTTGAGCTGAACAGGACGTCCAGACTGAGCATAGCCGACGCATCGAAAACATCTGTTGGATCTTCGGCAGGCAAAGGCATCACCATCACTATGAAGGTCGATGACATTGAAACAGCATGCGCCTTTCTAAGGGAAAACGGGCTTAAAGACGCAACCGTCAAAGAGCATGCTTGGGGATCAAAGGTGATTTATTTTTCTGATCCTGAAGGCAACAGACTTGAGTTTTGGTTATAACTGGATTGTATTAATTCATTACCGGAAGTTTTTTATTCCAATTATGACAAGATGACAATAACTCCATTTTCAGATCAATGTCGGATTACGAGCAAAGGACGCTCTAATCCGGACTAAATGGCGTTTTTTATGGCAAACCAACCATACAAATCCTTTTTTTATTAAGAATATTAATTATTGGAATAATAAATTATTCCAAACTTAGTAGTAACATAGCCAATCAGAAATAAAAATGAATCAGGACAAATACAGATAAAACACGGAGCAACAAATGCCGGTGAATCACGAAGAAAGAATCAAAGCTCCTGAAATTTCAGACGAAGACGTTTATGAGGCCATGAAGGAAATAGATGGCTATCTTGACATATCTTTATCCGACTTCAGAGAGCTTTATCTTAAAGCTTACGGCCATGCCATACATCGATATGAACATTCTGTTAAGGCAAGTGACATCATGACCAGGGAAGTTATTTCAGTCGGCAGGGACACTTGCCTTATTGAAGTTGCGAAGCTTATGGCAAAATTCGACGTCTCTGGTGTTCCTGTCGTTGCGCAGGACATGACAATCATTGGTGTGATTTCTGAAAAGGATTTTCTGCGCAGAATGGTCACATCTTTGCCTCAAAATTTCATGTCAGTAATTTCAGAATGCCTTGGCAACAAAGGATGCCTATCTTCCACCATAAATGCAGAAAAGGCGGGCGACATCATGGCCTACCCTGCAATAAGCTGTCACGCGGAAACGCCCCTTTTCAGACTGTCTGCGTTGATGAACATCCATAAAATAAACAGGCTTCCTGTGACTGACGAAAAAAACAGGCTTGTGGGAATAATATCAAGGACTGATCTCGTCAGGGCTTATACTTTAAGGACAAATCAATGAGTTTGATTCGGAGTTATTTTACTAAAATGAAAGGCGTAACCAAGAGCCCTCCCAGGGTCAGTATTGCGGAAATATTATGGTCATGGATCGGCGCTTTTCTTGGGATCTCCTTGGTAGGAATCGTTCACTACAGATTTTTCGTGCCATCAGACCTTGTGATGCTCATTGGATCCTTCGGGGCTTCTGCAGTTCTTGTTTACGGAGCAATAAAAAGTCCGCTTGCCCAGCCAAGAAATGTCATTGGCGGTCATATGATTTCAGCATTAATAGGTGTCACGACTCTCAAGCTGATACCAGATCCGATGTGGTTGAGCTCAGGAATTTCAGTTGCGACAGCCATAGCAGTTATGCATGCAACAAAAACCCTCCACCCGCCAGGAGGAGCAACTGCCCTGATTGCAGTCACAGGAGGCGAAAAAATAAAGGCGCTCGGATTTCTATATGTATTTTTTCCTGCCGGCGCAGGAGCCATGCTTCTTTTGGCTGTCGCTCTTATAATAAACAACATCTCGAAAAGCAGGAAATATCCTGAGTTCTGGATATAAGAAGAATATCAATATACGGAGGCATTTATTGACAAGGCCGCTAAAAGTCCGATTCCCGTCATTCCGGCGCAGGCCTGAATCCATAAGTAGCTGAAAAAAATGGATACCGGGTCAAGTCCGGTATGACGCGGCGCCTTTTTGGGGCTTTTTGCGAGACCATCAATTATTGACAAGGTTTATTATATCGCTTTTCAACATCTAAGGGGAACATGGCAAAATATAATCAGATCTCAGAACCTTTGCCCGAGCCATACTTTTTTTCGTAGAATTCAGGATAAAGCTCTTTTGTGCATTCAGGACAAATTCCGTGTGTGAAATCCGCCTCTGAATGTTCTTTTATGTAAAATTCTATCTGGGTCCAGTAGCCTTTATCATCCCTGATCTTTTTGCATGAAGAGCAGATAGGCAGGAGTCCGCTTAGTATCCGTACTTCTTCCAGTGCCTTTTCACGCTGGCGAAGGGCGGCATCTTGTTTTTCCTCAATATTTTTCTTTTGAAGCCCAAGTATGGCAGTCACCCAGATAGAGAACAAGGCAATCGCCCTGTTAAAAACAGCCTTCCACATCTCTGCAACAGCCGGTTTATATAAAAATGCGCCGATCGTAAGTAAAGAACAGATTACGGTTATGATAACTGTTAATTTTTTACCTGGAGACTTGAGAGCAATCAGTACAGCAACCAGATATGGAACCCCCATGGCAACCCCAAGAGGGATCGCCATATCCATCGAAAAAATCAGAACAACAAGAAAAACACAAACAAAACAAAGGCTGAATACTCTTGTTCCGGCATCACCGGACTGGCCCGCAGTTAATATGTCATCCATTTGAAAATCATCACCGTTATTTAAACCATTCAATTGTTTATAATCCAGCACCGAAATGGTTCTGGCAAATTAGCGGACAGCTATGTTAAGCAGAGCCGCAGACCAAATCAAAATGACATTTTTTTGCTTCTGCTTCGCACCACATGACATTTTTTTCTTTATAAAACCGTCCGAAACGAATAATAATATTCGATATAACTATTTTAGTCCCACTAATACGTTCCAGACAAGCCAAAATAACTTTCCCTGCAATAAAACTAACACAAACACTCTGCCAGAGGATGTAAATGAAGAAACTGATCTGGTTTTCCATTATAATATTCTTAATTGCATTGTCGATGTTCCCATTGATGAATCTTGGGTACAAAATCATGGTTGACACTTCAACTCCGGCATTCTGCGCCTCTTGCCATGAAATCAAACCAGCCGTGGAGGCATGGAGAACATCATCCCACGCATCCAACTCCAAGGGATTCACAGCCAGCTGCATAGACTGTCATCTTCCGCCTCCTGAACAGACAGTGAACTTCTTTTTTTCCAAAACAAAACACGGAATCAAGGACTTCTGGGGTCATTTTTTTGGTGAGCCATACGATTCCACCAAGAGGCGAGAAATTGTGTATTCAAGCATGACCAATGAAAACTGCCTTAAATGTCATCAGAACATCCTGTATATTTCTGAAAAAAGAGGTGCAATGCTGGCTCATCGTTCCGCAATTTTTGGGGATAACGGCAAAGGCAAAAGCTGTTTTCTATGCCATCGAAATCTGGTTCATAAACAAAAGAGTCTGTTCAAAGCTAATAATTGATTTTTTAAAATCATCACGCAAATATTAAGGAGGAAGAAATGCGTTTCTTCAAATTGAAAACCGGTATTGTTTCATGTTTCTTATGCCTGGGGTTTGCAGTCCTTGTCGGCGCTGACAATTTTTCAAAAATAAAGTCGTTCAATCTTGAAAGAAGCATGCCTCCTGAAGCATCGGCCTGTATCCAGTGTCACCAGAAGGAACATCCAGGCATAGTTTCAGATTGGGCCTCCAGTCGTCACGCAAATGCAGGAATCACATGCTATGACTGCCACAAGGCAGAACCAGGCGACACAGACATCAGCGCCAAACATGACAAGCAATACGGAAAACCTGATGCACCTTATGCGCCCTCATCCCTGAAAGTGCCTATTTCCGGCATTGTTACGCCAAAAGACTGCTCAAGATGCCATCCTGACGAAGCAAAACAGTACAGTATCAGCAAACATGCCAATACAGTCGAAATCATGTGGAAGGTCGACCCTTGGCTCAAACAGGGACTGAACAGCAACACTGAAAGAAATGCGGGCTGCAATCACTGTCATGGCACAGTAATAGCCATGAAAGAAGGTGAGCTTGACCCGGATACTTGGCCTAATGTGGGCGTCGGCAGAGTCAACCCCGACGGAAGCAAGGGTAGTTGCACAAGCTGCCATTCAAGACACCAGTTTTCAATTGAAGAGGCAAGAAAGCCAGAGGCCTGCGGTCAATGCCATTTAGGCCCTGATCATCCACAGATAGAAATCTACAAGGAATCAAAGCACGGCGACATCTACGATGCGACAGGCAACAAATTCAAATGGGATTCTCCTCCTGGAATGTGGACGCCTGGAGTTGACTATAGGGCGCCTACTTGTTCTTCATGCCATATGTCAGGCTCCGGCAAGACCAAGACCACCCACGATGTTACGGAAAGGCTTTCCTGGGAACTACAGACCAATATGTCCATAAGACCCGAGGAATTCAAGGCCTTCCCTGCAAAAACAAGCTGGAAAGAAGAAAGAACCAAGATGAAGGAAGTCTGTCAGCAGTGCCATGGAGCTACATGGGTCGACGCCCATTACAGCAAGCTGGACAAGGTCATTGACGAATACAACAATGTATACTTCAAACCAGCCAAGGAAATGATGGAGAGCCTTTATGAAAAAGGCCTCCTTGACTCTTCCAAGCAGTTCGACGAGTCACTTGAAACCGAATTTTATGAACTCTGGCACCATGAAGGTAGGCGAGCAAGAATGGGAACAGCCATGATGGCTCCTGATTACGCCTGGTGGCATGGTTTTTATGAATGCAAGAAACGCTTCAATCTACTGATGCATGAAGCTGGAGAACTCATAAAAGAAAACAAAAAAGCTGCTAAATTTGAAAACTATCCGAATGCGACAGGAACCACAATACCGCCCATCCCTATTGCAGCTGAGGATACCAAAAACAAGAAATAGCTTTTAGAAGAAAACTGCGTCCGGTTTTAAAAGCCGGATGCAGTTTTCCCAAATCAGGAACCGACTCCAGAGCTACATCTACCCTGTTTTACAGATTGTAAAATATGGTTACATCATTTCAAATAATACAATGCTTAAATAACACCGCAATCACAACTCCACTCTCATTTGCCATCAATGAACCAGATGGCACGCTTAATGCTATCTTTGGCATGAAAACAATGTTGCTGATATTGCTGACATCAGATTTTCCAGCCCTGATTCGGCATTTTCAAATTTACGTTCCATGGTTTTATCTGTTTTATGAAGGAGGATTTACATGAATATTCATCAACAGTCATACAAGAATAAAGTGATTACAGCCAAAGAAGCTGCGGCCATGGTCAAAACAGGAGACAACATTTATTACAGTGAATTCACACTCTTTCCTCACTCCCTGGATCTTGCACTATCAAAACGAATAATGGACGGTGAACTGGAAAATCTGAAACTTTCAGTGGTATGCCTTATAAAAGTACCTGAAGTAATAAAAGCTGACCCTGAACAGAAAAGAGTAACAACCAGTGACTGGCATTTCAGCGCGGTATCAAGACGACTTGGAGAACAGGGTCTTATCAGCTACGTTCCGATGACCTATCACCAGGGACCGCATATAATACGCAAGTATATTGATTACGACGTGGCATTCATTTCTGCCGCTCCCATGGGTAAAAACGGAAATTTCAACATAGGCATTTCCAATTCAATGTCTTCTGCCGCAATATCCAAATCAAAAAAAATAATTGTCGAAATCAATAAAAACATTCCGAGATGCCTTGGAGGTAACCAGGAATTTATTCATGTTTCCAAAGTAGATCATATAATCGAAGGTGAGCACCCTGCCCTTGCAGAAACAAGCATGAAACAGGCCTCGGACGAAGACAAAAAAATTGCGTCCTACATCATAAATGAGATACGTGAGGGCTGTTGTCTTCAGTTAGGTATAGGAGGTCTGCCCAATCTGATTGGAGGAATCATAGGAGAGATGGGAATTCCGGATCTGGGAGTCCATACAGAAATGATGGTGGATTCGTTTGCCGATCTTTATGAAAAAGGACTCGTTTCCGGTGCCAAAAAAAATACTGACAAAGGCAAGATGACATACACATTTGCAATGGGAACAAAAAGGCTTTACGACTTTTTAAATAATAATCCGGCCTGCGCGTCATATCCTGTGGATTATATAAATGATGCAAAAATCATATCCCAGAACGACAATGTCGTTGCCATAAACAATGCGCTTGAGATTGATCTCACTGGTCAGGTCTGCTCGGAGTCATCCGGTCACAAACAGATTTCAGGCACAGGTGGCCAACTTGATTACATATAC
Source organism: Desulforegula conservatrix Mb1Pa (assembly GCF_000426225.1). Classification (NCBI taxonomy): domain Bacteria; kingdom Pseudomonadati; phylum Thermodesulfobacteriota; class Desulfobacteria; order Desulfobacterales; family Desulforegulaceae; genus Desulforegula; species Desulforegula conservatrix. Next base: position 10,364 of record NZ_AUEY01000016.1, on the reverse strand, counting down.
GGCGCATTCCTTTCAAGAGGCGGCAAAGGCATAATAGCCATGAAATCGACCTTCAACGACAAAGACGGCCAGCTCAAATCAACTATCAGGCCCGTTCTGTCACAAGGGGCCATTGTTACGCTTCCACGATCAATAGTTCAATATGTGGTAAGCGAAAACGGCATTGTCCAGCTAAAAGGGAAAAACACAAAGGAAAGAGCCGAAGCCCTCATCAGCATAAGTCATCCTGACTTCAGGGAGGATATGATAAAAGAAGCTGATAAAATGGGATTATGGGGTAAAAGGGGGCATTCCTTCTGATCGATCGGCACGATCCGGGTATAATAGGCTCGCAAAAAGCTATGATCCGGCTAAATGTTTAAATCTATGGAACAAATCATTTTGGGTTATGGGGGAACTTTTGTAAAAAGTTCCCCCAAGGCTTTCAAAAACCACAGAATTTTATCATAATAACTTCTCATTATATAAATTAATGTGGCTCTGCCTGATTTTCAGTTAAGAAGTGCCTTTTATGGTTAATTTGCCATCAAAAAAGGGTGATGCGTAGGCCGGATTAGGACGCCCATTGTCCGTAATCCGACGTTAAGCCGAGTGCCTCCGGCGAGGCTTTATAACCCAATAGACCAAAATCAGATGAAGCGTATTCTTTCGGCTGTTTTGAAGTTGATAGGGGAGTGCCTCGAGCGGGTTGCTTTTTGTAAAAAGCTCCGCAAAAACTTTATGGTTTTGTTAGTAGGCAAAAAACTGATATTTTTAGAGTTTTAAAAATGTTAAGCCCATGAACTTTCAAATGTTACTGAGAATTGAGCATAACCACATAAATTAATTCGTCCATCATTTATTTTACTGCATTTTTTTGAAGAACTTCTTTCAAAAAAAATCTATTAAAAGTCATTATAGGAAATAGTTACAAAATTTTTATTTAAATTGACGTTTATTTTTTGAATTAGTTTCTTTTTATGATATGAAAACAACGTTTCTCTTTAAAACCCAGGTAAGAACTCTATTCCCCAAGGATTTAGAATCATGTCGAATTTTTATGCTCAGCTGATTAACTGGTTTGTCCCTGAAGAACTGACCTCTGAAGCAGAAATAAGGCGAAAGGCTAAACTTCTGGTATCAGCCTGTTTTCTCCTTCAGCCATTCTTTCTTATAACAATCATTAAATGGATAAAAGAGCATCAGACAATTCTTATTGGCAATATTGTTCTGGCCATGTTTCTCATATTTGCCTGCGCCTTCGCCCTCAAGCTTACAAAATCTCTCAAATTTGCGACTGAGGCCCTGATTTCATCATTATTTCTATACATGAGCGTGTACAATATTTTTTCTGGTGGCATTAATTCTTCGTCAATTTACTGGTTGATGTCGGTTCCTCTGATTGCAGTGCTTCTACACGGGAATAAAAGCGCCTTGACTTGGGCCTGCCTATCCATACTTCAAATAATAGCCCTTAAAATCATGAAAGCAAAAGGCATGGATTTTAACATCCTTGATTATGATCAGATGCAACTTGTTGCCTTCAGGACTGAAAATTTCATAAAACAAGTATTAGCCTTGACTCTCATCCTTTATATTGTTGAAAAGGACAGATTAAAAGCAAAAGACGAACAAAACGAGGCTATTGAAAAGCAGCTTGAATCAGTTGAAGAGCAAAAAAAATCCCAGATAGAACTTGAAAAAACAGCAAGCCAATTAAAAATTGCATTTGAAAGAATGTCATCCCAGGCAGATCTTCTCAACTCTGAATCCAAAAAACTGGAAGAAAGCGGATCAAATATAGCAGGTGGATTCCAGGAAGCTTCCGGCCAGAGCAGAATCGTTTCTGGCAACACTTCTGAAATAAATGCTAATCTCCAGGATGTTTCGATTTCCATTGAAAAAGCCGCTCAGTCGCTCCAATCTGTACTTACAAAGGTTGAAGATGCTTCAAAGGTTGCTGATAAGGCTGTCCACGAAACAAAAGAAGCCGAAGCACTGATATCAGACCTTCGTCAGAGCAGTATAGAAATAAGCAAAGTCACTGAAATGATTAGAGATATATCCGACCAGACAAATCTGCTTGCCTTGAATGCAACCATAGAGGCAGCAAGGGCCGGAGAAGCAGGAAGAGGCTTTGCCGTTGTCGCAGATGAAATCAAGAATCTTTCCATAAAGACAAGGGAAGCCACTGGCGAGATTCACGGAAGAATCAAGGTTAATGATGATACAGTTGGAAAGGTTGTTACCAAAAATAACGAGATTGAAAAAATAATTGATACAATCAGCAAAATGCAGGTTTACATTCATGAGAACCTGACTTCTCAAAGCGACACTATCAGAAGCATTGCATCGATCACATCGGATTCGGCAAGAAAAAGTGATCACATAGCAACAGGTGCTGAAATTCTTGTAAATTCAGTTTCCACAGTTGAACACGAGCTTGAAGAAATAGTCGAATCTTCAAAGATTCTGGCTGAAATTGCGGAAGAGCTTCAGAGAACAACAAAGATCGTTGGGAAATAATTATGTGATCTATTGATTTGATACAATAATTATGAACTATAAATGGGGACTTTAAGTTCCCATTATTCATAATTATTAAGCAACTGGTAAAGATCGCTTTTTTGAAAAAAAGCTTGGCAAAAAACTTTTGGATTTGCTGGATTATCCGTTTTGTACTCAAATATCGCTTATAAAAGGTATCTATATCTGATTCCCGAATACGGATATTAAACAACATGAAGTTTTTGGGAAACGAACTAATACTTTTAATAAAAAGCGGCCTCCGGCGGGTCGCTTTTTGAAAAAAGTGTGACCCAGCAAATGCTTTGGCACCATAGGATATAGCTGAAAATATGTGGGAAGTGCCGGGATTTGCTGGGTTTTAGTGGGATTCGGGTTAAAATCGAGCTTTGGCACCACTTTTGGTTTTTGGGCAAAAATCGGCGCGAGCTTTGGCACTACTTTGAAATTGAAAACCAGCACAAAACACATCATTAAACTCATCAGAAAACCTGTCAAAATTATATTGGAAACATTCGGTCGCCCCAGACGACCTGGCCGATTATGCGGATGTCGCTCAGGTTGGCTTCGTATGGCGGATAATCCTTGCGGTTTTTACTGATTACACGCACGATGCCAGCCGGAAGTACTTCCAGTTCCTTGATTGACAATGTATCACCGTAGCCCAGGGCGAAGTAGCAGCCGGTTTTAGGGTGTTTCCTGCCCATATCTATCATCACAGTCCCGCCGTCCTTTATTTCAGGCTCCATAGAGGTTCCCGACACTCTCATCAATACCAGATTCTTTGCGTTTGTGGCTATATAATTGATGAAACGCTTTCTGAAGGCGTAATAATCCTTGATTCCCTCCGAATATACAGGTTCACCGTTGCCGCCGGACAGCCTGCATTCAACCATAGGTATGAAGCAGTAGTTATCGATGTCTATGGCTGTATTATCGGCGCATGAGATCACGCTGGACTGGGGTTCATGCTGTATTTGTGAACTTTTTTCTTTTGGCCCTGTACCAAATAAGAGCCAATCAGAATTAATACCAAATTTAGTGCACACCTCTGCAATAACATTAGCATCTGGCGGTACTGCGCCTGTTTCGTATCTTACCCAAGTATTTCTATGGATATTAAGCTTTTTAGCAAAATCTACCTGGGCTGAATCCCCTCTTATAGATCTAAGTCGTTCTCCAATAGCACTCATTTCAACCTCTCAAAAGTGGGCAGCTTCTCAAGCCGAAGCTGCCCAAAAAGAATTCATTATGTTCCAAAAGATGCCCACGCATATCTATTTGAAATCATTTGGTATTGCAATAAAGGGCATTTAGTACCATAAAAAGTAAAGATGCCCATTTTTAGGCTTGACAAATGACCAGAAATGCAGCAATTTAGACACATAAAAGTTAAGCAATTAACCGGAAGCTACAATCTACAACAGTTTTTGCATGGTTACAACGTCAGATAATTGACGGATTTTGGACAACAAATAAGGAATTCTCGGACAGTGCATCAGATGGAACTGAAATTCAGGGGGCAGAACCTGAACATCTCATATGATCTGAAGCTGGCTATGAACGCGGCGGCCAAGGCTTCCAAATACTCCAGAGAGCAGATTCTGGAACGTATGGAGGAGAGCTGCCGCAGACACGGCATAAAGACTCAGATCAGTATGGCGTTGCTCGAAAAGTGGCTCAATCCGCAGGCTGACGAGCATGTGATGCCGCTGAAGCTTTTCCCGGTGTTTTGCAGGGCCGTGGATTGTGACTGTACGGAGTTGTTGTCCATTTTGATAAGGCCTCTCGGATACCGGGCGATTGATCAGCAGCAGGATAAATTATTGACCTGGGCTGAGGCGTATCATGAGGCGAAGATGGCAAAACAGAAGCTTAAGAAGATGGAGGATTCGTTATGAAGAGATGGTTGTGTTCTTTTTTGGCTCATTGGAAACGTTATCTGAGATCTTCAGAGCAATTTTCTTCCGATACTTGCGATCGAAAGAATCAATCACCTCAATCTCAAAGCGAACCATATAATTTGTGTCTGGCGCTGACAGGACTTCGTAGCTCATCCAGCCATTTTCATAGCCTCCTGCTTGAAGATGGATCGGAACTTTTTCTGACCACTGAGGACTTGGAATTTGCCAAGATGTACACGAGATATGAGTCTTTTCGATCCCGCCTGTCCACTGACTCTAAATGTAACACAGAAGCAAACACTATTGAGGTTTATCGTTGTTTTGAATCACACGGAACAGCTTGCGTGACTCTTCAGGGTTGTCCTCTTTACGGTGACTTCCAGAAACTAATTGAAGAGCAAGAAGCCTCGACTCTCCGAGCAAACCTTCTTGCCCGCAAGTTGCGACTTGAAGCTCAAGGTGGTCTTTTAACCGTTGCAAGTCTTTCTGCGGGATTACGGTTAAAAGAGCAAGAAGGATATGAGCCTGAGCGTACAGATCGATGAGAGATTCTTTATTGAACTTATAGGATTCATTTGGGTCTGGCGTTGAGTCCATCTGGGCCTCCATTAAGGGTGTTTAGTTTTTAACTGTTATCAAATTGAATGAAGCATCGCAAGTAAAACAGAGGATTATATGAAGAGGGAAAGCCTTGAAATTAAAGTCTGGATGGTCAGGAACGGGATAAGCGGCAGGGCTGTTGCCTCTGAGCTTGAGGTATCTGAGCAGCTTGTAAGCATGACCATCCACGGCGTTAAGAATAACAGAAGGGTTTTGGGCTGTCTGGCTGACAAAGGCTGCCCTAAAGAATGGCTGGCAATGCCCGGCGTTGACTGTGTTCCTGAAGAGGCTGCGGCATGAAAACGGCTTATTCGCTTAAAGAAATAATAGACGCAACCCAGATTGCTCGTTCTTCTCTTCAGAGAAGAGCCAGCAAGGAAAAGGAAAACTGGATCTGTGAAGAGCAGTCTGTTCAGGGCGGCAAGGTGAAGCTTTACAAGGCTTCCAAGCTGCCTACGGACATAAAGGACGCCATAATCAAAGCCGAATCCGACCGCCTTCTTGAATCCCTGGCCCCTGCTCCAGTGGTTGAGGAAGCTGATGTCGAGCCTTCCGGAGCGGAGGTTATCGTGCTTCGTGCGCCGGTTGTGGCAAAGCCTCCTGTCGGGTTACGGGCAAAGGACGCCCTAACCCGACCTACATATAATAAGGAAGGAGTTTCAGATGTTCATGCCCTCAAGGGTTGGCAGAAAGACACAGCGACGGCGCGTCTGACTTTTGTGAAGTTTCTTCAGAATCACCCAAAAAGTCAGCGTCAGGGAATTATTGATCTACTGGTAATGCAGACTCAAGGCACGCTTCCGGGTTATCTCGCTGATGCAGTTTTATTGGCCAACAACAGATCCGGCGGAACCTGTGAACGCGGCCTTTCCGAACGCACCCTCAAACGCTGGGCAGGTGATTACGCAAAATACGGATACATGGGCCTTGTGCCGGAATCTCCGCACAAGGATATAGCCATTCCAGCATGGGCCAAAGAGTTTCTTACGATTTACAGAAAGCCGTCAAAGCCTTCAATAAACTGGACTCTCGAATTTATGGAATACATGGGATGCGAAAACATCCCTTCTTATGATCAGGTACGCAGATTCGTGAAAAATTTCAGCAGACTGGACATTGAAAGAGGCCGCAAGTCTCCTAAAGAACTGAGATCGCAAAGAGCATTTGTACGCAGAAGCAACGACGGCTTCATGCCCATGGATATCGTGCAGATGGACGGTCACAGCGTCAAGGCAAAAGTTAATCACCCTATCCACGGTCGGCCTTTTATCCCTGAAGTATGTTTCGCGGTGGATAACGTCACCAAGATGCAGGTCGGGTGGAGCGCGGGTCTTGCGGAGTCTGCCCAGACAGTGGGCGATTGCGTAAGGCACACGCTCACGCTGAACGAGAAAAAGCCCTACGGCGGGATTCCCTTATTTTTCTATACTGACGGAGGTTCGGGTAACAAGGCAATAGAAATGACGGATGACGTCACTGGCCTTTTTGAGCGAATCGGAACTACACACAAATCCGGAAGGCCGGGAAATCCCCAGGGACGCGGTGGGATAGAGGCCTTTAATAAAAACGCCATCAACTGGGCGAAGCTGCTTGAAACATTCCGTGGCAAAAGCATGAGCAATGATGTCGAGCGTTCTGTGTATCTGGCCATGGATAAAGATGTCCGGGAAAAAGGCAAGAGCGACATCCCTATGGAATGGGTGGAGTTCCTTGATTTCATGGATCAGTTTCAGGTCTGGTACAACTATTATCACAAGCATTCGTCTCTTCCGAAAATAGTTGACCCCAAGACAGGCAGGAAACGTCACATGACACCTGCTGAACGCTGGCAGCAGTATCTTGACCAGGGCTGGAGGCCGGAGATTCTGCCTGAAGAAGAACTGGTTTCGCTTAAGCGTCCAAGGATTGAAAAACAGACCAGAAACAACGAGGTCAGCATTGGAACCAACATCTATTTTGACAAGAGCAAGAACCTCGAACATTACCACGGAATGCTTGTGATCGTTGAATACGATGTCCACGATGCATCAAGGGTATGGGTTTATGACCATAATGAAAGGCTTATTGCCATACCTGAATGGAACGCGAACAAGAAGGCTTTCTTCCCTGTATCCATGAAGGAGCAGGCCCTTGAAAAACGTGGAATCGGCAGAATGAAAAGAGCCTTGAAAAAGGTGGATGAGATCCAGGCCGAAACAGGCGTGAGGGTGAATGATGTGCTTCCTGCTCCTGGGCCGAATGCGGAACTTGAGGAGTTAAGGTCAAAGCTTGAGGCCGAGATGGCTGCTCCGATCCTTCCAATGCTTGAACAGGCTATTTTGAACGAGGAGATTCCTGAAAACATGTTTGATCAGTGGGATTTCTGGAAGCGTCTGGATGCGCTGATCAAGGCGGGTGAAAAGATATCAGACAGGCTTGCGAGGTTTCATTCCTATTTCCAGACAACCGAGGATTACAACGCTTGCAGGATGATGGATGAGGGCGTTGAGCAGCTTATGGCTGGGGGGTTATAAATCCCCCTGCCCCCTTTAAAAGGGGGAATAAAAAAAAGCAAGGCCCGGAGTGCGGGAACACAACCGGGCCTTAAAGATAACCAACAACAAAATGTATGGAGGCAAATGTGACACAGGAACTGCATCAAGTCAATACCATAGCTCCGCTAAAGAATGTGGCGCTGTGCGCCAAGGTGATGGAGCGTGCAATAAACAGCCCTTCACATCTTCCAAGAATCGTCTCTTTTTCCGGGTATTCCGGCTACGGCAAAAGCTGGTCTGCGGCTGTTACGGCCAATAAATTCAAGGCTTATTATGTTGAATGCAAGTCAAGCTGGACAAAACGCGCCCTGCTTGAAGCCATTCTGCTCCAGATGGGAATTACGGCTCAAGGCCCGGTTTACAAGCTGGTTGACCAGATTTCCGAGCAACTCGCCAAGACAGAGAAAGCCCTGATCATCGATGAGATGGATTATCTTGTCAAACGCTCGGCTGTTGAGATTATCAGGGACATTTACGAAGGTTCCAACGCGCCCATCCTGCTGATCGGAGAGGAAAACATGCCCAGGAATCTCAATAACTGGGAAAGGTTTCACGGAAGAGTTCTTGAGTGGGCCTACGCACAGCCAGCAGACGCACAGGATGTCAAGCTCCTGGCCTCGTTTTACTGCAAGAGGGTTAAAATCAGGGAAGATCTGATTCAGGAAATCACAAAGGTAATCAAGGGTTCAGTGAGACGTGCGTGCGTGAACCTTGACAGGGTAGAAAAGAAGGCTCTGGGCATGGGTCTTGAGGAAATCGGCATGGCTGAATGGGGCAAAACTCCTTTTTATACAGGTGGGGATATAGGGAGGAATTCATGATCTCCGCAGCATCAAACACAAGGCAAAAAATATGGGACTCGGCGCGGGAGCTGGGTGAGTTCACCATAATGGAACTCAGGAAACATGCTCTTGTTCCCGGAAAGTCGAATGTACGCAAATATATTTACGGCTGGGAAAATGCCGGTTTTATCGAAAAGATATCTGAAGAGCCAATCACATACAGATTAAAGGCTTTGGATCTTGTAGCGGCTCCTTCTGTTAATTCATCAGGGGTTGAGTTCGACAGGGAGCAGGCGCAGGAGCAGATGTGGCGGACTATTTTCATAATCAAGGAATTTTCCGCTCTTGATCTGGCTGTTACGTCATCGACGGAAGAATGTGTGATCAAGGAAAAATACGCCAGGACGTATGCCAGTATGCTTAAATCAGCTGGTTATCTGAAGCGGAATGGTCTGGGCAGGTACAGGGCTTTGCAGTCAAAATTCACAGGGCCGAGGCCGCCAGCGGTGAAAAGGGTTGTGCAGGTTATCGACAGAAACACAGGCAAGGTTGTTTATCTGGGCGGAGCGGAGGCCGAAAATGAATGAAGTAGATGCTCTTGGATTGCTCAGACAGAAGGTTGATGATTTTGGTCAGGGAGAGGTTGCAAAGCGGCTTGGATATTCAAAGGCGACAGTCAGCCTTGTGATTAACGACAAGTATAATGGAAATTTAAACTCGGTTTTATTGAAGGTTAAAGAGGTTTTCGGCGGCCTGAAAGTAAACTGCCCGGTGCTTGGAGAAATTGATCTGGCCGAATGCGCGGAAAACAAAAGGCAGCCTTTTTCGGCAAGTAACCCTTTGAGGGTGAGACTTTTCAAGGCTTGCAAGGCGTGTGAGGTGGGCAGATGAACCAAGGCAAAAGAAAGCACCCTGGGTCAAAGGTTCGGATACGAATCATCAAGCGCAGGGTCTGGAAAGGCGTGATCCGGGTGGATGAGAATGATTACGCGGATCAGAGGCTCAGGGAATACGAAGGTTGTCAGGTGGATGTGGGTTTTGATCCGAAAAGGCCGGAATATGTGTGGATTCGTCTGGATGATGGTCGGGGTCTGATGGCTTCAAGGGTGGTGAAACGCAATCTTGATATTAAGGGAGGTAATTATGCCGCGTGAAGAGCTTCTCGCAATGCTGAAAGATATAGATGGGATCGGGAACTATGTAAACGAGCAGATGGCGAACCTTCCGGCGGAAGCACGGAAGAAAAGCGAGGCTGCGGTGATGGTTCAGGGTGTGAAGTATGGTTTGGTCAGGTTGATCGAGGCGCATGACAAGTCTTTGGAATCATTAAAAAGCCGGATTGAGGAAAGGAGAAATTATGAAGAAGTTCATTAAAAAAATATACGCAAGACTGTCCAGGCAGAAAAAGATAAACGCGATCCATGCGGATCTGAACGCGGTTGTGCTGGATTTGCAGGTTTTAACCCGGTCGGATGATGAGAATTTTAAAAAGGCAGTGGTGGCAAGGGCAATGAACGGCATCAGGAACACCAAACTTAGGATGCTGGATCTGGGGCTGGAATATCAGGGGTAAATGTAGGGTGCTCAGGCCGGAAGGCCTGCGCACCAAATCAAGGAGGCACATATGTGTGATTGCAAACAAAAGATGGAAGAACAGCTTATCGATAACTTCAAGAAAAAGGCCCCTAAAGCCAATGATCATGCCGTGGTGCTTAAAGGCTACACATTTACAATGCATAGAGAGAGCAACTCTCTCAATGAACATCCTTTTATGCCCATTGAGGCCAGCGCTCAGTTTACCCTCAAGAATGGGAAAACAAAGATGAAAATATTCAAGGAAAAGATGCTTGTCTACTTCTGCCCTTTCTGCGGGGAAAAACTGACCAGCAAATAAAGCGAAACCGCCTTCGGGCGGTCATTTCAGGGTGGCTCCTGGAATCTGATGAGCAGCCAAAACATTGAGGAGGGCAATATATGAACATGGAAGACTACAGAAAAGACCACAAGGACAGGCTTGTGCCAATAAGCCTGATTGATGA
>NZ_AUEY01000015.1 GCF_000426225.1 Desulforegula conservatrix Mb1Pa | reverse complement strand
CAGCCAAGACCATATACCTTTCTGGAGCCATTTATAATATGTTGTCCAGTTTCGAAGAGGATTGATTATCAAAAAAGCGTCTGTTACGAAGCCAGATTGTGTCAGCATCGCCCCTATCAAAAGCTCTATGAAAGTCGGGATTGATCTGACCGGTAGCGCACCAGCTATAAATGTTATGAGTTCAAACAGTATTGGAGGGATATTGGAGTATCCCAATTCTTTGTTTTTTGACATATGGCCTCCGGAAGAATTTGGTTTTTTCTTTCCGGATTGCCGCGCCTTAAACACCTTATTAGAGATTTATAGATGTTTAAGGCGCGGCAACTTTTTTGGGCCTTGTTGTCAAGACTTTTTTGCTGTTTTTTTATCCTTTATGAGTAAAGCTACTCGTTGATTTTATGAAACTCTAAACTCCAGTGTAAAAAGTAAATCAGCAACAGCAATGCCTTCTGCTAAAGATATTTGTGAGCTCTGTCGGCTTTTTTCTGATTCAGCCCGACATGCAAGCATGTTGGCCAATACTAAAAAAGCCAATGATATCAATAATGACGGCATTCCTGAAATAGAAAGGACACGAGTAAGAGGAAGTGGACCTATATCAGATGTTTATTACAGTGATATATATGGTAACGAAATCAATCCTGATTCTGATCATGAATCTCATATGCCGTATTCATTCACTCCGTTTAGATTTAACGGAATAACTTATATGTATAAGATTGAGGATGAGTATGAAGGGGCGAATGAATCAATAATATATCTGAATCCGAAAAATGAAGTGAAGACTGTCTGTGAATTCAATGTCAAAAGAGAAGAAATACCAGTACCATCACAATCTAAATATATTGAACAATCTGAATTTATAAAATCCTCAGATAGAGAAAGCCTCATGATTAAAATATCTGACAAAACAAATATTACTGTTGAGAAGATTGGGCGTAAGACAACCCAGCCTGGAAATGAAGGATATATTGACATTGACAATGATGGCACAAAAGAAAGGCTAATAAAATTAAATTACTTCGATTGGCCTCATGGTGATCCTGTTGAATTCACCTATTATGATATTCTCGACAGTAGTGGCACGGATTTGTTAAAATCTGAAAAAAACAAGCTGTTTTTTAAGATTCAGGAAGTAAATTTACAAGAAGACAATAGTCCGCATTATGCATCTGGAAATATCAGTTTCTTTGAATGCAAAGGGAAAATTTACCGCGATCTTAATAACAAAAACAAACACGTAGTTAAACTTCTTGAAAACGGCAAAATCCACGAAGTCTGCACTTTTGAGCGTAAAAAAGTCTATACTCTGGCCAATCCATGCAAATAATGACAAATATCTTTTTTTTAATCTGAATCTGCAGTCTTTGGGTGACTTAAATGAATTTTGACAGACTTAACGAACTAAAAGCAAAACTCGACGGGCTTAGGCCTCTTCCTGATGCAGCGGTCCGTAATCTGCATGAAAATCTTGTTCTTCAATGGACTTATAATTCCAACGCCATTGAAGGAAACACACTCTCTCTCATGGAAACCAAGGTCGCACTTGAAGGAATAACTGTGGGCGGCAAGACCTTAAGGGAGCATTTCGAGGTCATAAACCACAGGGAAGCCATATTTTTCGTTGAAGAGATTGTTAGTGCAAATACGCCTCTGTCGGAATGGCATATCAAATCCTTGCATCAGCTTATCCTGAAAAATATTGATGATACCAATGCCGGGAAATACAGGTCTATTAACGTACTGATATCCGGAGCCCAGCATGTTCCTCCTGATTATATCCATGTTTCCGATGAGATGGCAGGTTTTATAAGCTGGTATCAGAAAAGTGCGTCAGATATGCATCCTGTTGAACTTGCCGCACGAGCTCATTGTGACTTTGTAAAGATTCATCCTTTTGTTGACGGGAATGGCCGAACATCAAGGCTTCTCATGAATGTTGAGCTTATGAAGGCTGGATATCCGGCAGCCGTGATTCCTGTTAACCGTCGTCTCGAATACTACTCATTTTTGGATAAAGCTCACACCAGCGGCGAATATGAGCCTTTCATCAGGCTTATTGCGGAAATTGCAGAGCAGAGTTTTGAACCTTACTGGCACGCGCTTGGAATAAAATGACCTCAATAGTTACTCCTCCAGACATAAAAGGCACTGCTCCCAAGACCGCAATCCTTACTGGCATAAAGCCTGATATGGATATGCTTGTCAGATCATTCGACGCCATAGAAAAAAGAATACCTCTTTTTATGGCCCAGATTGTGATACCAAAAAATAATCCTGATATATGCATCGCAGGGCCGTTCATGGGCGCTCCTTATTCTGTAATGATCATGGAGACACTGATAAAATGGGGAGTGAAGAAGTTCATATTTACAGGCTGGTGTGGATCAATTTCAGAATCTTTGAAAATCGGTTCAATACTGATTCCCGACTCAGCTTTGATTGATGAAGGTGTTTCAAGGCATTATATGTTTGATTCTTCTGATAATAATATTTCTTACCCTGATTTCAATTCTTCAGAAATATTATTAAAAAAAGCAGAAGAAAAAGGCTTAAAACCCTATGAAGGGAAGATCTGGACTACGGACGCTCCATATATGGAAACCCCGGAGAAAGTGGCTCTATTTAGAGATAAAGGCGCTGTGGCCGTTGATATGGAAACATCCGCCTTTTTTTATGTAGCGAAAAAAAGGGGAGTTGCAGCAAGCGCCATTTTGGTTGTATCAGATGAGCTTTTTACTCTCAAATGGAAGACAGGCTTAAGGGAAGAGGGTTTTAAACAGGGGCGTAAATCAGTATGTGATTTGATTCTAAAAATATGCTTATGATAATGCCTGGTTACGAGCAAGGGACGCTAAGGTTCTGGCGCGCAAGCATAGGGCTTGAACACCCACGAACATAATTTTTGAAATAACTATAAATCCTGCCTCAAATAGTATTGAAGTTTTTGCGGAGCTTTTTTCAAAAAGCGACCCGCCGGAGGCAAAAGCTCCCCAATTTATTCAGACTCAAGGATATTATGATGAAGAGTGAAATTGCCAAAAGGCTTGAAGAACTTAAAAAAGCTCTGTATGAGCATAATTACAGATATTTTGTGCTTGATGATCCGATCATATCAGACGCCGAATATGACCGTCTGCTGAAAGAACTTTCAGAGATTGAAAACGCCTATCCCGAACTTGTGACCTTGGATTCTCCTACTCACAGGCTCGGCGGTCTCGCGGCAGAGAAATTTGAACAGGCCAGACACAGTCTACCAATGCTTTCCTTGGATAATGCTTTTGATACAGGAGATATTCATGATTTCCATCAGAGAATAATGAAATTTCTGGAAAACAGTAAAGACAGAATTCTATTTACAGCTGAACCCAAGCTGGACGGCGTGGCGCTTGAGCTGATCTATGAGAAAGGGATTCTTGTCAAGGCTCTTACCCGGGGGGACGGTGAAACAGGGGAAGTCATAACAGCAAACGTAAAAACAATCAGAAATATTCCTCTTAAACTCCAGACTTCAGAGGAAAGCATTCCTGAATTGCTTGAGGTGAGGGGAGAGGCTGTAATGGATAAGGCTGCATTTGAAAATCTGAATAAATACAGGCTTGAAGAAGGACAACCCCTTTTTGCAAATCCGAGAAACGCTACTGCTGGTTCGCTCCGTCAGCTTGATCCTTCCGTAACATCAGGGAGAAGGCTGTCTTTTTATGCTTATGGAGTCGGAATTCATGAAGGAGCGGGCTTTTCTTCCCAGATCGATATGCTTAAGTATATTGCAGATGCCGGTTTCATGGTTAATCCTTTCATTAAAGGCAGAATTTCAGTCGATGAGGTGATTGAAGTATATAATGACCTGCTTGAAAAGCGTCCGGGCCTTCCATACGAAATAGATGGAATGGTGGTGAAGGTTGATGATTTCAGGCTTCAGGCAGAGCTCGGCATAAAGGCAAAAAGTCCGAGATGGGCCATTGCATGGAAATTTCCGTCGATTCAGGAAACCACAAAGATTTTAGACATCAAGGTTCAGGTGGGCAGAACCGGAGCGATTACTCCGGTTGCTTTTCTTGATCCTGTGAATATTGGCGGAGTAATGGTTTCGAGGGCCAGTCTTCATAATGCAGATGAGATTAAAAGAAAAGATATAAGGATCGGCGACACAGTCTTTGTTGAAAGGGCAGGGGACGTCATTCCACGGGTGGTCAAGGTTGTTGAGACTCTAAGGAACGGATCAGAGATATTGTTTGAAATGCCTGAAACGTGTCCCGAATGTGGCGGAGAGGTGTTTCAGGACAAGGATGAGGCTGTCTTAAGATGTGTTAATGTTTCATGTCCTGCGGTCGTCAAGGAAGGTATAATACATTTTGCAGCAAAGGATTCATTCGATATTAAAGGTCTGGGTGAGAGCCTGGTTGAAAGGCTTCTTGAATCAGGTCTCATTAAATCAGCAGCTGATCTATTTGTTCTTGATATTGAAAAGCTTGCCGCACTTGAGAGAATGGGTGTTAAATCTGCCCAGAACATTATTAAGGCCATAGAATCCAAAAAGACCATAGAAGCCTGGAGATTTATCAATTCTCTTGGCATAAGGCATATAGGCCAGCAGACAGCGGTGCTACTTAGTGAAAAGTACCCAGATATCCAGATGCTTTTTAAAGCACTACCCGACGAGCTTGAAAAAATTGAAGGAATAGGGCCAGTTGCTGCAGAATCAATCGCATTTTTTTTCCATAATCCTCTTAATAAAGCTGAAATAGAGAAACTGTTCAGTTATGGCGTTGTCTTGAAGAAACCAGAAATAAAAGCTGCTCAAGGAAAATTCTCCGGTAAGACTTTTGTTCTCACTGGAACTCTTCCGGTCATGTCGAGGGATGAGGCAAAAAAGCTGATTGAATCAAGTGGTGGAAAAGTCACTGGCTCAGTAAGCTCTAAAACCGATTATGTTGTTGCCGGAGAAAGCCCTGGAAGCAAACTTGATAAGGCTAATCAGCTTGGAATTAAGGTGCTGGGGGAAGAAGAACTGATTGAATTGTTGAAATGATCAAATTATTTCAAGATTTCAGATTAATGAATTTTGCAAGAATCTAAATTTACAGAAGTATTTTTAAGAGTTCTTTTATTTAAAAAAACGACCAGCCAGAGGCGATAAGAAAAATAAAGCGGCCCCTATATAGCAAAAGGGCCGCTTTTTTTGATTAGTCGCGGAGCATTTTGCCAGGCTTGAATTTGACGACGTCACAGGCGTCGATTGTGATTTCTTCGCCAGTTCTAGGGTTTCTTCCCTTTCTGGCTTTGCGGGTGGTCTTTGTGAAAGTACCAAATCCAACGAGGGTAACTTTGCCGTCTTCCTCCTTGAGAGCCTCAACTACTCCTTCCATGAAAGCTTCGAGTGCTGCGCCAGCTGCGGTTTTTGTTATACCTGCCGAGCTTGCCATTTTGTCAATCAGATCTGCCTTAGTCATGCATCAATCCCTTCTCTTGTAATACGTGTTTAGATACGACAGTACCCGGGCAACAAAGCCAGGAACCATCTTTCCCCTCTTGTGATTATTATGATTTAAAATTCAACCGCAAGCAAATAACTTAAGCTCAATATCGTCATTATCCAATGACATAACTAAAGCTTTCTTAAATTTACGCTATTACCAGTTTTTGCAAATTGAATTGAATTGGGTTCGGGTGAAACAAATTAATTTTGTAAACGTCGTTTACTTGGTATTTACCAGCTATTCAGGCCCTAAGTCAATAATCAGGTAACAATAATTTTATTTTTTTTATTTTTATTCTTGGCATCAGAAAAGAGCGTCGGCAAACAGTTCAGGTTTGAACTCCTGAAGGTCTTCTATTTGCTCTCCAACTCCAATATAACATATTGGAATATCAAGCTCATCTGATATTGCCACAACTATTCCGCCCTTGGCAGTACCGTCAAGTTTGGTTAAAACTATTCCTGTGATCCCTATCTCCTCATCAAAGAGTTTTGCCTGACTCAGAGCATTCTGGCCGGTTGTGGCGTCAACAACCATTATCGTGTCATGCGGCGCGCCCGGAAGAGCCTTTTCAACAGATCTTCTTATTTTTTTAAGCTCTTCCATCAGGTTAACTTTTGTATGAAGTCTTCCAGCAGTATCAATCAGCACAATATCAGCTTTTCTTGCAACGGATGCTGAAACTGCGTCAAAGGCTACAGCAGCAGGGTCGGAATTATCTTTATGACGAATAAGCTCTGATCCTGACCTTTCGGCCCAGACTCCCAGCTGTTCTGCCGCAGCAGCCCTGAAAGTATCCGCTGCTGCTATTATTACCTTTTTACCTTTTGCGGAATACTGGGAAGCTATTTTCCCTATTGTTGTTGTTTTTCCAACGCCATTCACGCCAGCTACAAGAACTACGTACGGTTTATTATCTGTCCTTTTGAACGGCATTTTTTCAGATAAAGGAGTTTTTGAAAGAATTGCGGCTATTTCAGATTTTAAGGTCGATTTTAAATCATACGCGGTTTTAAGTTTGGAAGCTTTTTCAGATATCACATCCATGAGCTTAAGGGTTGTTTTGACACCAACGTCTGCCGTAATAAGATGTTCCTCAATTTCTTCAAGAAGATCATCATCAATCTTTCTGTTAATTGAGAATAGCTCATCAACATCAGTTGTCAGGATTTTTCTGGTTTTTTCAAGTCCCCTTTTAAGTCTTGCGAAAAAACCGTCACTTTTTGATTCACTGTCTGTTCCTGATTCTGCTTCGTCAACATTTTCTTGTTTTTCAGGAATCTGAACCTCAGGAATTTCCAGGGATTCTTTAGAAACCGTTTCTTTTATTTCTTCGGCTTTTTTGTCTTTTTTGAAAAAGCTAAACGCCATTTTTAACAACCTCTCCACGTGTAAAATCCACGGAAACAACCTTTGAAACGCCCTTTTTTTCCATTGTTACACCGAAAAGGACGTCTGCAAATTCCATGGTTTTTTTGTTATGGGTTATTACAAGTATCTGTGAATTTTTACCTATTACCTTCACAAGCTCATTGAAACGGATAACATTGGCTTCATCAAGTGGAGCGTCAATTTCATCCATGATGCAGAAAGACGCGGGCTTGATCATAAAAACAGAGAATATAAAGGCAATTGCTGAAAGAGCCTTTTCACCACCTGAAAGAAGACTGAGTCTGGAAAGTTTTTTACCTGGTGGATGTATCATGAGTTCCACACCTGTTTCAAGTGGTTTGGAAGGATCTGTCATAATAAGCTCGGCTTTTCCTCCACCGAAAAGAAGTGGGAAGACCTCTTTGAGCTTCAAATTGATCTGCTCAAAGGTCTCTATGAATTTTTCCTGTGTTATACGGTTTATTTTTCTGATTATGCTTTGAAGGTCTTCAATTGTTGCTACAAGATCATCTTTCTGGGTAGTCAGAAAGTCAAAACGTTCCTTTAACTCTTCATATTCCCTGATTGCGGTCATATTAACTTCGCCGAGCGCTGCTATTCTTTTCTTGAAAGCTGCAAGGCTCTGCTCCATGTCTTGAACTGAAATAAGGTCTGAAATGCTTTTGAAGTTTTCCAGGCATTCGGACATTGGAATATGGTATTTTTCTGAAATTCTTGTCTCAATGGCCTGCATCTGGATATCCATCTGTGATTTGTCAGATTCGGAATTCCTGATTTCATCCTTGATCAGATCATTTTTTTTCTGAAGTCCATCGTGGCGGGAGATCAGCTCTTTGACTCTTTCTTTTATGCTGTTATTGGCTTCTCTTGATTGTTCGAGGCTTTCAGATAATTCAGCAAGGGTTTCTCCAAGAAGATGAATGCTTTTCCTTGTTTCCTCGGCCCTTAATTCGGTTTTATCAAGATCTGCTTTTTTTTCAGCAATTTGGGTCAACATCTGCTCAAGGCGTGATTTACTGTCATCCCTGAATTTTACAAGTCTTTCAAGCTGGCTTTTTGCTCCGGAATACCTGCTTTTAGCTCCTGAGAATGCTCCAATTATTTCAGAAAGACTTCCTGATGAAGATTCTGTTTTTTGTCTTATCTGATCAGTTTTTATTCTGATTTTTTCAAGAATGATTTTTATGAGGTCTATGTTTTTTTCGGCTTCAAGGAACTGCTTTTTGTCCTTTGATACCTTTATCTCCATGTCCTCAAGCTCTCCTGAGAGCTGATCCTGTTCAAGGATAACTATTTCAGATCTTTTCCTTGCATGTTTAATAGATTCCTCTATCTGAAAAATTTTGCGCTCAACTTCCTGTTTGTCATGAATGCAGGCGTTATGAGTCTCAGTAACCTCAGCGAGATTCTTTCTGGCTGACTCTATGTGATTCTTTGCTTCTGAAACCTTTATTTCCAAGGCTTCGAGTTCAGATGTGCCTTCTAAGATTCCATGCTCAAGGAATCTTATTCTGTTCTTTTTTTCGAATATGCCTGAGTTGCCTTCATCACTTCCTCCGCTGAATAAGAAACCATTTTTGACCACATCGCCAGCTTGGGTCACAATTGTTGAATTTGCGAGCAGATTTTCAGGTATTGATTTAATGCTGTATATGTCTTCAACTAAAAAAATATTTGCTAAAAGAGCGTCGACAGTTATTTCAAAACCAGGAAGTGGTCTTACAAATTCAAGTATTTCCCGCGCATGGTCTTTCAGATTCGTTTTTGTAGCAGGTATCAAATGATTGGAATGTAATATGAATCCGCATCTGCCAGCTTTTTTATCTTTAAGAAGCTTTAAGGCTTCAAAAACCGTTTCCTGTTCATTTGCATAAAGAAAAAGGGCTGATTCTCCAAGTGCCGCTTCAACCGCTCTCTCATATCCAGCCTCAATTATGAACTGATCGGCAAAGACCGAAAGGCTGTCAGAGACATTGGGATCCCGGCAAAGCATTTTTAGTCCTTCGCCAAAGCCTGTCATGCTTTCATCCATTTTTTTTAAGGTGCCAAGTTCAGACAGAAGTCCTTTTTGTCTGAATTCAGAGTCCTTAAGCGCTGATGTAGCAGCTTCCAAGGCAGAGTTACTCTCAGAAAGCCTTTTCTGGGCTTTTGACATATCCTCGGCAGAATCCCTCATGTCGCACAGAATGCCTTCGAGATCTTCGTCAGCAGTTCTTTTTGAGGTTTCAAATTCTTTGAGATTTTTCTTTGAAGCTTCTGCTTCCTCGTCAAGTCGTCTCAGCCTTGATTTAATACTTTCAAGGGCACCTTCTGATGACTTCATGGAAGAGGATATTCTTGCGTGGAAAGCAACTGTCTCAGTGTACTTCCTGTTCATTTCAGATCCGAGTCTTTCAAGCCTTGAAACAGCTTTTTTAAGGCGTACGGATGACGATTCGGCCTGAAGCTTTTTTTCTTCCAGCTCTTTTATCTGCTTTTCAAGAATTTCAAGCTCCGAAGCGGCCTGGGTTATTTCATCATCCATGCTCCTTGCTTCTTCGTTTGATTTTTCAATTCTTGAGCCTGTATCCTCAATCTCCTTTTCAAGGCGTGTTTTTTCGGCATTGCAGTGTTTGAGCTCTGATTCAGCCTGATCTGTCAGTCTGAGTTTTTCATACCTTTCAGAAGTTAGGCGGGCTATAGTTTCATCCGAAAGATCAAGTTCAAGCTTTTCCTTGGCAAGGCCAGCGCCTGTTTCACTAATCTGGGAATTTATGATTAATTCGGTATTTCTGAGGATTGTGAGCTTTTCGTTGATCAGATTGGAATTATCGTTAAGCTCCGAATATTTTACCGCTGAAATTGCAAGTTCAAGCTTTTTTATTTCTTTCTGATATTCCTTGAAGCGTTCAGCCTTTTTTGCCTGGGCTGAAAGGCTGTCCATCTGACGTTTTACTTCAGATATAATATCTTCGACTCTGAGGAGATTTTCATTTGTGGCGTCTATTTTTTTGAGTGTTTCGTCTTTTCTGGCCTTGTATTTTGTAACTCCGGCAGCTTCTTCGACAAAAAATCTTCTTTCCTCAGGGCTTGCATCAGTTATTGCGCCAATATTGCCCTGCTGGATGACAGCAAATGATTTTTTACCTGCCCCGCTCCCCATGAAAATGTCATGGATGTCTTTTAACCTGCATGGATGGCGGTTTATTTTGTATTCGCTTTCTCCTGATCGGTAAAGCCGCCTTGTGATCATTATTTCAGAATAATCATTGTAGACATCAGGCAGTCTGCCGTCGTCATTGATCAGTGTCACGGACACTTCTGCCATATTGAGCTGCTGTTTTGCTTCTGTTCCTGCAAATATAATGTCTTCGGAAGTTCTTCCTCTTAGATTTCTTACATTCTGCTCGCCCATGATCCACCTCATGGCGTCAATTACATTGCTTTTGCCGCAACCATTTGGCCCGACAATCGCAGAAATGCCTTTGGGGAAATTAATGACGGTCTTCTCTGGAAAGGATTTAAATCCGCATATTTCTAGTGTTTTGATTTTCATGCTTAATGAATTTTAAATAGAAATCCTAAATAGAGATTCGAGCAGATGCTGTTTTTGATAAATTATTATTTGCTGTGCCGAAATCCTATATCAGAGGAAATAGTCGCGGGTCAATGCTGTTGATGGGGTTGCGGCAAGCCGGCAAAAAAGGTACAGCTCCAGGAGAAGTCATTCTGATTTTTTAGGCTATGCTTTTTTAAGTGTGGAAAGCTTTATTGTTTCAATAACTACTTAATATTTTTATAAAAATAGCCTCAGGTGGGTCGCTTTTTGAAAAAAGCTTGGCAAAAACTTTTCGGTTATGGGTTCTTTTGTTTGAAAAACAGATGCTCTCAACTCGTAATAAAAAAACATAAAAGTTTTGGGAAAGGTCTGGAAAACCCTTTTTCAAAAGGGTTTTCCAGTAATAATGCAACAACAGGCTTGCCATTCAAACGGCCTATCTCATTTCAAATGTTCAAGATGTTACATTGATGAGTATATAAGACAGAGCACATACAAATTCAGGCTTTTTTGCGTCTAATCATAATAAAAATATAAAGTTTTTTGACGTGAACACAGCCATTTTTTATAGAGCCATGCCAGCTGGTGAGTAAGTGCAAAGAGGCTCTTCGGAGAGATAATCCCCGTTGGTCGCCTCATATGCCCTTGCCCTGCATCCTCCGCACACGCCCTTGTATTCGCATGCACCGCATTTCCCGGTATAGAGAGAATAGTTACGTAGATTTTTAAACACTTCAGAGTTTTTCCATACATTTACGAACGAATCCTCTGTTATGTTTCCGCTGTTCAGATCAAGGAACCCGCAAGGTTGAACGACTCCGGTATGTGAGACAAAGCAGAAACCTGTGCCGCCAAGGCAACCCCTCGTAACAGCGTCCAGGCCGTGGGTGTCAAAGGTGACGGTCTTGCCTTCTTCCTTTGCTCTTTGTCTCAGGATTCTGTAATAATGAGGTGCGCAGGTGGCTTTAAGCTGAAGTTTTGTCTTTTCCCTCTGATCATAGAACCAGTTCAGTGTTTTTTCGTATGTTTCAGCGTCTATACCTTCTGTTGCGATGTATTTGCCTCGGCCAGTAGGAACAAGAAGAAAAATATGAAGTGCTGCTGCGCCAAGATCTTCGGCAAGTTTCAGGATATGCGGAATCTGATCAATATTTCTCTGTGTTATTGTTGTATTTACCTGAAATTCTATGCCCGCCGCTTTAGCGAGTTTTATGCCGCTCATGGCACCTTCAAAAGCTCCGGGAACTCCCCTGAAGTTATCGTGAACTTCCTTGGTTGCGCCGTCTATGCTTATGCTGATTCTTTTTATTCCGCTTTCAGCCATTTTAACAGCTGTTTCAGGTGTCACAAGAGTACCGTTGACAGCCATTACCATTCTCAGACCTTTTGAGGTTCCGTAAGATGCAACTTCAAAAATATCTGGCCTTAATAAAGGCTCTCCGCCGGTAAGAATCACTATAGGCTGACCAACCTCAGCTATCTGGTCGAGTAGGGTGAGGCAGGCTTTTGTGTCGAGCTCGCCTTCATAAGGTCCCATAGTTGCAGCTGCCCTGCAGTGTACGCAGTTTAGGTTGCAGTTTCTAGTGATTTCCCAGGCAACAAGCCTGAGTTCCGCTTCTTTTTTATGTTGTGCGTGATGGCCAGCTCCCGCTTGATGTCCGTGTTTCATTTGAGGTGCCTCCGGCGGGTCGCTTTTTTGTAAAAAAGCTCCGCAAAAAACTTAACCGATTTTGGATTTTTGACTGCAAATGACAAATCAGTATTTCAAAATCATCAATCAAAAATCTGCAATTGTTTCTTAACAGTAGGATGCTCAAGCCTCAAGGCTTGCGCACCAATTTAATCTTTTTAAGCCATCATCTTCGCCGCTTCCATGGCAGAGTAGGATAGAATCATGTCTGCTCCGGCTCTTTTTATGGATGTAAGGATTTCCATGGTGATTTTTGCTCCGTCCACCCACCCAAGTTTTTCTGCTGCCTTGATCATGGCGTATTCACCACTTACGTTATAAGCTGCAACAGGCAGATCAACCTCATCCCTAATTTTTGAAATTACATCAAGATATGAAAGGGCTGGTTTTACCATTATGATGTCCGCGCCTTCCTCAACATCCATGGACGCTTCTCTTACTGCTTCGAGGATATTTGCAGGATCCATCTGATAGGATTTTCTGTCGCCTGCCTTTGGCGCGGAATGGGCGGCCTGTCTGAAAGGGCCGTAAAATGCAGAGCAGTATTTTACGGCATATGACATGATCGGAATATTATAATAACTGTTGTCATCGAGTGCTTCCCTGATTTCACCTACTCTTCCGTCCATCATGTCAGACGGTGCCACCATGTCTGATCCTGATTTTGCGTGGGAAACAGCTATGTTTGCAAGGATTTCAATGGTTGCGTCATTATTGACTTCGGTTTTTTCAAGGATTCCGCAATGCCCGTGGTCAGTATATTGGCACATGCAGACATCTGTGATGACAACCATCTCAGGCACCTTGTTTTTTACTGCCCTGATCGCGGTCTGGACGATTCCGTCCTTTGCGTAAGCTTCTGTGCCGAGGGCATTTTTTGTCTTTGGCACTCCAAAAAGCATTACAGCCGGAATTCCGAGCTTGTAAGCCTCTTTAGCCATTTCTGCAATATATTCAATTGAAAGCTGAAACTGGCCTGGCATTGAATCAATGGGATTTTTAACTCCCTTGCCATGAACTGCAAAAAGAGGAAGTATCAAATCATTCGGAGTAAGAACCGTTTCCCTTATCATTCTTCTTAATGCTTCGGTTCTTCTCATTCTGCGTGGCCTGTATTCTGGAAAGAGCATTTTTACTCCTTATTATTTTTGGTGTTTTCTGTTTCAAGAAAAAAACTGGAAAACTCTTTCATCTGAAAGAACTTTCCAGGCTATTTCCGGGTTTTTAAATTTCAATTTAATTTTTGGTGGTGCACAAGCCTTGCGGCTTGAGCACCCTACGATCAAAAATTCATAAAGTTTTTTGCGGAGCTTTTTTATAAAAAAGCGACCCGCTCGAGGCACTCGCCCTATCAACTTCAAAACAGCCGAACGAATACGCTTCGTCTGACTTTGGCCTATTGGGCTATAAAGCCTCGCCGGAGGCATAAGGCCTTTTTAACACCCAATACACATTCATTATATTGACTGAGAAATTTCCTCATCAGTAAGATAACATGCCGGATCAGGCGCCCAAACGTCTCCGAGAGCGGCTTCGGCTCTTACCCTGAAATTGCCGCCGCAGATGTCGAGCCATTTGCATGTGGCGCATCTGCCTGTCACGTGATTCTTCTTGTCCTTAAGTTTGATGAGAAGCTCATCATCCGGTTTTGTCCAGATTTCTGAAAAAGGCCTTTGTCTTACATTTCCGAAACTGTGGTGGCGCCAGAACTGATCAGCAAAAACATCGCCATTCCAGCTTACACAACCGATTCCTCTTCCGCTGCTGTTTCCTTCATTCATTTTCAGAAGCTCAAGAACCTCTGAGGCTCTTTCAGGATCTTCATTCAGAAGTCTTTGATAAATATATGGGCCATCAGCATGGTTATCCACAGTAAGAACTTCCTTGGGTTTGCCTTTGTCGTGGAGATCCTTTGTTCTGTCAATTATCATATCAAGGGCTTTTCTTGTATCTTCAAGGCTTAAATCCTCTTCTATCATCTGTGAGCCTCTGCCTGAATATACTAGATGATAAAAGCAGATTCTTGGTATTTCTTTTTCTTCAACCAGATCAAAAATTGCCGGTATCTCGGTAACATTATGCTTGTTTATGGTAAATCTCAGACCAACTTTGATACCAGCTTCCTGACAGTTCTTGATGCCTTCAAGTGCGGCCTTGTATGCGCCTTTAACTGCCCTGAACCTGTCATTGACATCTTCCATGCCATCAAGACTGATCCCGACGTATGAAAGACCGATCCTTTTAAGGGTTTGTGCCATTTCTTTTGTTATGAGTGTCCCATTAGTAGAAATAACTGCCCTCATGCCTTTTGAAACCGCATATTCGGCAAGATCCGGAAGATCTTTTCTTACAAGCGGCTCTCCGCCGGAAAAGAGAATTACAGGAGAGCCGAAGGAAGCAAGATCGTCTATCAGTCTTTTGCCTTCTTCTGTGGTAAGTTCGTCAAAACCTGATTCTTCAGTAGCATGGGCATAGCAGTGAATGCATTTGAGATTACATTTTCTGGTTATGTTCCAGACAACAACTGGTTTTTTGTCAGAAGAGAACTGAAGAAGATGGGACGGCAGACTGCCTGAATGGCGTCCATAACGAAGAGCGTCGGATGGCTCTACTGTTCCGCAGTATAATTTTGAAATGCCAATCATGAAAAAAGTCCTTTACCGGATTTTGTTTTTCCGCAAAATCAATGAATCTCTTTCATCCCGTTACGGATAAGATTTTCTATATAATGCTCAGGAGCAATGAGGGCCTCTCTGGAAATGAAAAAGCGGTTGCGTTTTGCTTTTTCTTTGACCAGTTTAAGTCCAAGCTCAAAATCAGAAGTCATTTTTTTAAAGACTTCATCAACTGTAGCTCCGTGCTTAATAAATTGTTCGATGATGAAATCAATTGCATCATCCTCGAAAACGATATTGATATCATGGCGGTTTAAAAAGTACAGTTCGATTTTTCTGGCGTCGTCATAGAAATTTTTTATTCTCTTTATGGCGTTGCCTGTGCTTGTCATATGAGAGCAATAATAATCAGAAACCAGATTGATCCTCGCCTCGGACAAAGTCAGATTATACTTGAGGGACAGGGATTTCCAGTTTTCAGCCACATATTTATGAACATATTCTTTTTCGGAATCCGCAAGTTTCTGATATATGCTTTCCCATTTTTCACAGTCTTCTGGATTTGTAAGTGACGATATCGTTTCGTCCGGGTTTTTTATTGCTTCCAGAGTCACTGGCAGAAAGCTGATATTTGTTGAAGGAAGCTTTCTTTCAAATTTGAGAAGAGATTTTTCAACGCAGCTTGAAATCCCTCTTGCGCCTGTGTTTTCTGAGTATGCCTCGTCAGCCAGAAGATCAAGAGCGGCTTCCTCGAATTTTATATCAATGTCATAGGCCGCAAAATCGAGTTTCTTGCCAAGTATTATTGGATTATTCGGATTTTTCAGGATCTCGAATATGTCGTCCCTTGAAAGGGTTTCAAAAACTGTACGGATAGGAAGTCTTCCCACAAATTCAGTCTCGAATCCGAATTCAACAAGATCCTCGGTTTTTACTTTTTTAAGAATTTCATCATTGGTCTCTTTTTCCGCTAAGTCAGCACCAAAACCAATTTTTTTGCCAGATATTCTTTTTTTAATTATTTCAGAAAGTCCGCCAAAGGCTCCGCTCATTATGAAAAGAATATTCTTTGTGTTTACTGCGCGCTTGTTTTTTTTGCCTGTCTTCTGGAATCTGTCCAGCTCCTGAAGCATGGAAACAGGATCGTGGGGTACTTTAAGCTCAACGTCGGTTTCCTCCATTGGCTTAAGAAGGGCTCTCTGAACACCTGTGCGGGATACGTCTGCTCCGATCAGGTTTCTGCTTGAAGCTATCTTGTCGATTTCGTCAATATATATGATTCCATGCTCGGCAAGGGCGATGTCATCATCAGCCTCGCGAACAAGATCACGGACAAGATCCTCCACGTCACCACCCACATAGCCTGTTTCGCTGAATTTGGTGGCGTCTCCCTTTACAAAAGGAACCCCAAGTTTTTGCGCAATAAGCTTTACCATATAGGTTTTGCCTGAGCCTGTCGGGCCTAACATAAGAATATTGTTTTTGATGCTTCCGCTAAGCTCGTCAACTGCGTCCGGATTTGCGGCGGCTTTTCTTATTCTGTTGAAGTGGGTGCATATTTTGGTTGAAAGAACAGCCTTGGCTTCGTCCTGTTTGACAATGTACTGGTCAAGATAGGCGATCAGTTCTTCTGGTTTCATATCAAAGTTTATTTTTGTGCCGAGATCTTTAACCTTTGTCTCCTTGGAGCCTTCATGCTCTGGCTGTACGGAAAACTGCGGTGTTACGACCTTGATATTCCCGCCGAATTTTTTGCTTAAAAAATCGGCGATTTCTTTTTCAAGTTCTTTTGGATCTGGTATGTTTTCGTTTTTTACTTCCATATTATCAGCTTCCAATGGTTAAACTATAGAACCCCTTTTTTTCAAAAACAATAACCATAAAATTAAATTAATCAAATTCATATTTTCTTCTTTGTGATATTCATTGGGGGATGGATCTTGCAAAATGCCCCTTTTTTTTGAATTTGAAAAATCTGGATTTACTACTTTTTTTTTGTCAAATATAAGGCCTTATGCTTTCTTCGGCTATTATTTTTTTCAGGTCTCTCTTTTAAGGTTGTTGAAATGACTAAAGGTTTATTTTTTGTATTTTTTATCGCGCTGATTTTTATTTCAGGCTGCTCTGCCACTACTGAAACAAAACAAAATGTTCCGGGTATTTATAAAGATGCACCGGAATGGGTTCTTGCGAGTGATTTTGCCTTCGGGGTAAGCGGTGCGGGTATGGCAGCGATTGATGATGACTATGAAAGCGCATATAAGGAAGCTGAAGAAAATGCAAAAACCGATCTTTATATAAATCTGAACAAAAAAATCAGGGCGTGTCTGTTTGATTTATTCAAAAAAAGCAGAACTCTTGAAAACGAGGCTTTTGCAAGGATTGGCGAAAATATTGCCCAAACAGCTGCTGGTACTTTTAAAACCAAAGAGTCATGGCAATCTCCGAATAATGGAATTTTTGTTCTTGTGGTATCTGATGTGGATGTTATAAGAGATGCGTTTAAAATAAAATTAATGGATTTCTTGAGTGCCAGAAAGCCAGAAGGTTTTGATCCTCAGAATCCCAAAATCCGGGAA
Source organism: Desulforegula conservatrix Mb1Pa (assembly GCF_000426225.1). Classification (NCBI taxonomy): domain Bacteria; kingdom Pseudomonadati; phylum Thermodesulfobacteriota; class Desulfobacteria; order Desulfobacterales; family Desulforegulaceae; genus Desulforegula; species Desulforegula conservatrix. Next base: position 53,962 of record NZ_AUEY01000015.1, on the reverse strand, counting down.
GATCTTGAAAAATATGCAAACATGCATTTCAGATATTTCCGGAAATTATAGGCCTTTTTTATTTGCCATATAGTCAAGCCTTCAGCATGACGTCTTAACAACCAAAAAGACAATATAATAATTTAATTTGGAGGATATATGACCCAGATAGTTGATATACGTGCTCGTGAAATAATTGATTCCAGAGGTAATCCTACGGTTGAAGTTGATGTAAAACTTGCCTGCGGTGTAATGGGGCGTGCAGCTGTTCCTTCCGGCGCATCAACCGGAACCCGTGAAGCCCTCGAACTCAGGGATAATGATAAGTCCAGGTATCTCGGAAAGGGCGTTTCAAAGGCTGTTGAAAACGTAAATACAACTATAATTCAGGCTCTTGTGGGCATGGACGCAACTGATCAGACAGCTCTGGACAGAAGAATGCTTGACCTTGATGGTTCTTATAACAAGGCCGAACTTGGGGCAAACGCCATGCTTGGTGTATCAATGGCTGCTGCCAGGGCAGCAGCCGAAGCTTATGGCCTTCCTTTATATCGTTATCTTGGCGGAATAACCGCATGTGAGCTTCCAATGCCGATGATGAATATCATTAACGGAGGAGCCCACGCTAGTAACAAGCTTGACATTCAGGAGTTCATGATCATTCCTGTCGGAGCAAAGAATGTAACTGAGGCAATCCGCATGGGAGCCGAAGTTTTTCACAATCTCAAAAACATTTTGAAATCCAAGGGCATGAGCACAGCTGTGGGCGACGAAGGCGGTTTCGCTCCTGATCTTTCATCGAATGAAGAAGCAATAACATGTATACTCCAGGCAATTGAAGCGGCAAAATATGTGCCTGGAAAAGATATCGGACTCGCGCTTGATGTTGCTGCAAGTGAATTTTACAAAGACGGCAAATACGTTCTCGAGGCCGAAGGCAGAAGTCTTACTTCCGTTGAAATGATCGATTACTATGAAACTCTTGTTAACAATTATCCTATTCTTTCAATTGAAGATGGTCTTGCAGAGCAGGACTGGGATAACTGGGCTCTTATGACAAAGCGCCTTGGCAGCAAGGTTCAGCTTGTGGGTGATGATGTTTTTGTTACCAATCCTGATATTTTCGAAAAGGGTATTAAAGATGGAATAGCAAATTCAATACTGATAAAGCTCAATCAGATTGGTACATTGACTGAAACCCTTGAAGCCATTGATATGGCAAAAAGAGCAGGCTATACGACAATTATTTCCCATCGTTCAGGAGAGACCGAAGATACTTTCATTTCAGACCTGGCTGTTGGAGTGAGCGGAGGTCAGATAAAGACAGGGTCTCTTTCAAGAAGTGACAGAATTGCCAAATACAATCAGCTGATTAGAATAGAAGAAGAGCTCGGTATGCGTGCAAGGCTTGCCAAAGAAATTTTTAAAAGATAGTATTCCACGCATTTTTAATATGTTGCCGCTTATTTTTAAGCGGCAACATTTTTTTTGGTTTTTTAGTTTGTGTTTTGAATCATAAGTCTTTATTTTTAGCCCTGAGATTCAATCTTTAAATTTAAATATATAATAAAATCCGTATATTGAGGAAATTATGTCCAGGTCCACCAAATTTATATTTGTTACCGGCGGAGTTGTATCTTCCCTAGGTAAGGGGCTGGCTTCAGCCTCCATTGCCGCACTTCTTGAAAGCCGGGGATTGAAGGTCACCATCCAGAAGCTTGATCCTTATATAAATGTTGATCCTGGAACTATGAGCCCATTCCAGCATGGTGAGGTTTTTGTAACCGACGACGGAGGGGAGACAGATCTGGATCTTGGTCATTATGAGCGTTTCATAAGCTCATCCATGACCAAAGGTAATAATCATACAACTGGTAAAATATATTATTCAGTAATCTCCAAGGAGAGAAGGGGCGAATACCTTGGAGGAACTGTACAGGTTGTTCCCCATATTACAGATGAAATAAAAAACTGCATGCTTTCCATTGCTGATGGATTTGATGTTGTTATCGTTGAAATTGGGGGCACCATAGGTGATATCGAGAGCCTCCCTTTCCTTGAGGCAATCAGACAGCTCAGACATGATCTTGGCCGTGAAAATGTCATATATATTCACCTTACGCTTGTGCCTTTTATTCCAACAGCTGGAGAACTAAAGACAAAACCGACCCAGCAGAGTGTCAAGGATCTCATGCGAATCGGTATTCAGCCTGATATTCTTCTCTGCAGAACTGACAGAATGCTATCAAGGGACATCAAAAGCAAGATAGCACTTTACTGTAACGTTGATGTTGATGCAGTAATAACCGCTCTTGATGTCAAATGCATTTATGAAGTTCCGCTTGTGTACCGTAAAGAAGGCCTTGACGATAAAATTCTTCAAAAGCTTAACATATGGGCAAGAGCTCCAAGACTTGAAAAATGGGAAGAGATAGTTGACTGCTATATGAATCCCAAATATGCGGTGGAAATTGGTATTGTCGGCAAATATACGAAACTGACTGATTCATACAAGAGTTTGAATGAGGCCCTTTACCACGGAGGCCTTCCAAATAATTCCAGAGTTAATCTCACTTTTATTGATTCTGATTCAATAACAAAGGAAAGCGTTGAGGAAATACTCGGAAAACTTGATGGCATACTTGTTCCAGGAGGTTTCGGAGCAAGGGGCATAGAAGGAAAGATTCTTGCAGCGAAATTTGCCCGTGAAAAGAAAACGCCTTACTTTGGGATATGTTTGGGCATGCAGATAGCTGTTATCGAATTTGCAAGACATGTTTCAGGATTAAATGGTGCAAACAGCACAGAGGTTGATCTTGCAACACCTTACCCTGTAATATACCTCATGCGTGAATGGTTTGACGAAAGATCCCAGACTCCTCAGAAGAGGGATGTTGATTCAGACCTGGGCGGAACCATGAGACTCGGAGCATATCCATGCAAAATAGAGCAAGGCACTAACGCCATGAACGCATATCAGAGCAATCTGATATCAGAGCGTCATAGACACAGATATGAATTTAATAATGATTTTATGGAGCTACTGAAAAACAGTGGCTTGGTTTTTAGCGGATTGTCACCCAAAGAGGATCTTGTTGAGATAATCGAGCTTAAAGATCATCCATGGTTTTTGGGTTGTCAGTTTCATCCGGAATTCAAATCAAAGCCGATGTCGCCGCATCCGCTTTTTCGTGATTTCATAAAGGCTGCCTTGCTAAAGTCAGGTGCCATGGAATAAAAAGGCAATGACGCTCCTATAGTTACACAAATCTTCTTCTCCGGCGTTTGGGGGGAGAAGACCGGGATGAGAGTGCTACAATATACCTTCCATCATTATTGATGGCCTCGCAAAAAGTCAGAAAAGGGCATTGGCGTCATGCCGGACTTGATCCGGCATCCAGTAATTTCAGTTACTTCTGGATTCCAGCCTGCGACGGAATGACGGTAATCGGACTTTTTGCGGTTTTGCCAAGTTTAATATTAAGTCTGTGATAATAAGTTTTTTGAAATGCTTAAGGCTTCCTTTCTTCTTTTAATTTAAAATCCGGTTGAATGGCATTGTTTTGCCTGACCCCTTACCGGCAATATCTGAGTAGGACCTCAGGTTAATGAATGCATTTTTACATCATCACTCCGATTATATAAATTTTATCTGCGGTGTGGCCCTTATTACAATTACAATGATAAGCTGGGGGCTGCAAAAAAACAGGAATAATGGCGATATTTCCTGGGAATGGCTGACCCAATTTGGAGTAGCCGGAGCCTTTAACAGATGGTTCAAGATGTATTCCTGCGGTAGCCCCTGGGTCTCGGACTATCCTCTTTTTCTTGTAATCTCCTCTCTCCTCTGCACTATTTTTCTTTTTGAATTCGGCCGGGTAAATATCAATCTGAAAAGCAATAAAAAGATCGGAATCTGGGTCTATCTTCTTTTCCTTCCATTGATGTTGATAGCAGCAATTAATGGCTTTCATTTACTCGACTATAGTTCACATTCTTCAATGGTTATTGGAGCAGGAGTTCTTGTTTTTGTGGCATTGCGGAAAGAACTGGATATCTGCAAGCCGGATGAGAGGAGTTCGATTAAATTTCTCATAATATTTTTGTGTTGTTATATTTTGACAACAATAGACCTGTTGCCCTTGTTAAAGCTTTTTACATCAAACAATCAGGGTTTTTTAAAAAATGTTGAGGGAATAACCGGATTTATAAATACTGTTTTTTCAATATTTATTGCCTGGGAAATGTGGCGGTATCTTTATACAAAAAATATTAATGGTAAAGGTCTTTATTTTCTTAAAGATAGGCAGTTTAATTTTATTCCGGTTTTTTTAATTCTTTTAGTTCTTATTGGTTGGGTTGCAACAGACTCCATTGGTAAAATATCGGACAAGGATAGAAAAAAACAGCTCTTGGTTAGAACAGAAGCAATATCTTACAAAGTTGACCCAAATTATCTCGAAGATTTGAATTATGAAGCAAATGACTGGTACAAGCCTACTTTTCAGCGTCTCAGGAATCTCCTTATTCTGAGCGGGAGATTGAACCCTGACAGGCGCTATATTTATATGATGGCCAAAAAGAATGACAAGGTTGTATTCACAGTCGAGGATGTTCTTGAGACAGACGCAGATTTTGAGATGCCAGGCGGAACATATGACGATGTCCCAAAAGAAGTTCTGAATGTTTTTGGCGAAGGCCGTTCACTTACACTAGGTCCATATACTGATCAGTGGGGGACATTTGTTTCTGCCTTTGTTCCCATAAAAGCCAGGGGGACGTCCGAAGTTATGGCTGTACTTGGTATGGATATACTTGCAGACAAGTGGGACCTGGAAACCTTTAGCAGGCGTCAGGTTCCCATTTTTATAGTATTCGTGATGATCTCTTTAATTTCCTTCGGTACGATAGCAATTATGAGGAGGGAAAGAAGAGAACAGAAATCAGCGAGTTTTATAAAATATGTTGAAACCATAGTTGTTTTTCTATTTCTGAGTGCAGTATCAATATCCTTATTTTTCTTTATAGATTACAGGGAAAAATACGCCAGACGTCAGAATTTTGAAAGGTTCGCAGAAACAAAAATAGCCGCATTCGAGCAGTCGCTCAAAAAGATATCATCTGAAATGGCCGCATTGAGCGGACTTTTTAAAACAAATTCAGAGATTACAAGAATAGATTTTTTCAGATTTGTTCAGTCTTTTTATCCTGAGCATGTCTCTGGTATTTCATATGCGTGGATACCCAGAATCGCCAAGGAAGACAAAAAAAAATTTGAAGAAAAGGTTTTCAAAAAAAGTCTTGCTGAATCCAAAGAGATTTTCGAGCTTGATAATAAAGGCAACCAGATACCTGCCAAAGAAAAAGACGATTACTATCCGATAATGTTCGCGGAGCCTTCATCAAAATGGTTTGAATATACCGGCTATGATGTGGCTAATGATCCAGCTATTGCAAAAGCACTGGAGGAAGCCAAATCATCGTCCCTATTTACTGCAAGCGACCCTGTTCCTCTTCCTTTGGGAACTAAGAATTATGATGATAGAGGATGGCTTATTTTTGATCCGATTTATGCAGGAGAAAACTATAAAAAATATCTCAAGGGATTTTCAGCAATAGCAATATCAGCACGCCAACTTTTGGATATATCATTTTCCCAGAGAGATCCAAGAAAAGGAGATATTGCAGCCAGGCTCATAGACCTAAATTCCGAGGAAGGGTCTATGCTAATGTGCACTTATGGAGTTAACAGTAAGGCTAATGAGGGAATCCCAATTACATTTTTCTTTGGACATGGTTCATTGAAATGGATTGAGCCAATATTTGTTTTTGGGAGAACATGGGCTATCGTCTGCGAACCAGGAGAAGCGTTTTATAAATCCAATCCGATGTTTCTGCAATGGATTGTTCTTTTTGCAGGCGGATTTTTAACATTAGTACTTTCTGTATTAACATTTTCACTTCAGAATGCTCGTGGCAGGGCAGAAGAACAGGTCTATCTCACCACTTCAGAATTAAAGCAAAGTGAAGAACGGTTCAAAGGTGTTTACAATTCAACGTATGACGCACTTGCTCTCCATGATTTTGAAGGGAAAATAGTGGATGTAAATGCCACAATGATGAAGCTTTTCGGGATTTCATGGCAAGATGCACAAAACATGACTCTGTATGATATTTCAGGCCCTGACAATGATTTATCAAAACTCCCTTTATACTATAAGAATGCTCTTAGTGATCAGGTACAGGTATTTGAATGGCAGGCAAAAAGACTCATTGATTCTCACATTTTTGATGTGGAAGTGGCGCTTAGAAAGTTTAATGACTCAGGTCGCACTCTTATACTAGCATGTATTCGGGATATTACAAAAAGCAAACAGGCAGAAAAAGCTTTAAGGGAAAGCGAGGAACGCTACAGGTTCCTTCTGGAAAACGCCCAGTTCCCGATTATTATAACCTCCCTTGAAAACAGGCGCGAAGTTCTTTTTATCAACAAGAGGGCTTCTGAAATATTTAATGTTGAGGTAAAGGACGCCATTGGCCAGGACCCTGTAAAATTCTGGGAATCGATGGATGAAAGAAGCATTTTCCATGAAATACTGGCAAGAGACAGACAGGTTAACAATTTCGAGGCTGAGCTAAGGACTGTATCAGGTAAAAAAATATGGGCGCTGCTGTCAGCCAAAACAATCAGGTTTGATAACAGACCAGCTGCGTTTACTCTTTTTAACGATATCACTGACAGAAAGAATATGGAAACCGCTCTTGCCGTCAGTGAGAAACAGTACAGAAGCGTTGTAGAAAATATTCAGGACGTTTTTTACAGAATTGATGCAAACAATATATTCACAATGCTGAGCCCCTCTGCCGCTGTAGTCCTGGGATATGATTCAATTGAAAGCCTCATAGGGAAAAAGGCCGAAATAATATGGGCTAATCCTGAAAAAAGATTGATAATGATGTCTGATCTCAGGAAGACCGGATGGCTCAGGGATTGGGAGATTGACATAAAAAAGGCGGACGGAACCCCGATATGCATTTCTGCAAATGCCCATGTAATCTATGATAACAAGGGGATTTACTCCGGATATGAAGGAATCTGGAGAGATATAACCGAAAGAAAAAAAGCAGAGGAAGCTTTACGGGCAGCAATGGAAGCCGCACAAGCTGCAAATATAGCAAAGACTCAGTTCCTTGCAAATATGAGTCATGAAATAAGAACTCCTATGAATGCCATAATCGGGATGACAGGCCTTCTGCTCGATACTTCCCTCAATCCTGAGCAGGGTAACTATATCCAGATTATCAAATCAAGCGGCGAGCATCTGCTTTCCCTGATTAATGATATTCTTGATCTGTCCAAAATTGAAGCTGGCAAGATAGAATTTGAGATTCTTGAATTTGATCTATGGGAAATTCTGGAAGATGTCTGCGATTCCTTGAGCTATAAGGCTCAGGAAAAGAATCTTGAGTTTCTTTTTGTGGCGGAACCCTGGATTCCTTCATTTTTCATGGGAGATGCGGGACGTCTCAGGCAGGTATTGATAAATCTTTCAGATAATGCGATTAAATTTACCAGTTCAGGTCAGGTAATAATCAGAGCATCCATAGTGTCCGAAACCTTGAATGATGCGACTATTAAGTTCAGTATATCAGATACAGGAATCGGTATTCCCCAGTCAAAAGTAGAGCAGATTTTTAAGCCGTTTACACAGGTTGACGGTTCTGTCACCAGAAAATATGGTGGAACCGGTCTTGGCCTTACGATCGTGAAGAGCATCGTTGAAATGATGTCGGGAAGCATAGGCGTTGACACAGTTGAAGGCGAGGGGACTGTATTCTGGTTTACAACTGTTTTTAAAAAGAACCTTGAAGCTCCTTTTACAAGACGTACAAGATTTCTTTTACCACCGCCTGCACGTAGAATGCTTATAGTTTCAGAAAATGACTGTGTAAGAGAATCGATTGAACTTCTGACAGAAAGTTTCGGATATAAATCCGTCAGTGTGCCTAAAGGCATTGATGCGGCAAGAATCCTTGAAGCATCCCAGGCTGATGGATTTTCATATGATGCCGCAATTATAGATTTTTCTGTATCTGATATCAAAATTGAAGATTTATGCCTGTCTATAAGAAAAAAATATTCCCCCAATACAAAACTTATTGGCCTTGTGCCTTTAATCTACAAAGCAGAGGTTGAAAAGCTTAAAGGATATCTTATTGATGATTATGTCACGAAGCCTGTAAGAGTTAAAGCCTTGCGGGATCTATTTTCTGATATGTATTATCCTTATTATGAAGACATTGTATCTGATGCTACTGCCCAGAACGAAGGATTGCCTTTTGTTGCCGAATCTGAAGAGAAAAAAATAAATATTCTTGTTGTAGAGGATAATCCCGTCAATCAGCGAGTGGCTCTTCTCATGCTTAAAAAAATTGGTTATACGGCTGATGTGGCCTCTAATGGCAGGGAAGGCATTGATATTATGAAAACAAATAATTATGATCTTGTGTTCATGGATATTCAGATGCCTGAAATGGATGGATTCGCTGCCACTGAATATGTAAGAAAAAAAGACACGGATGTACTGAATAAAGAAGTCGTGATAATCGCCATGACAGCTCATGCAGTGAAGGGGGACAAGGAAAAATGTATTGATTCGGGTATGGATGATTATATTTCCAAACCTATCAGTATTGATAAACTTACCCAGATAATAGACAAATGGCTAAATAAAGATTAATGAATTTGATGGACTCGCATAAAGTCAAAAACGGCGGGGCTGATATAACCCAAATCGGTTTTCAAGCTGCCCAAAAAATTCTCAGCCAACGTACTATCACAACAATTAGTCGAGGATATGCTGTTCTGCAAATTGAGCAAGGACTTCATGTATTTTTCTCGGAGGGCTTACTTCGAAGTAGTTTTCGATAACCGCATGTCCTAATTCATGGGATAATATTTTCAGATTTGTATTTTCCAATGAGACGTAAACAGAGTTTTTCCCAACAGAATAAAACGCAAGGAAATCAGTTTCAACTCCGTACAATTTTTTATATATATCAGTAACTTCTTTTGCAGTATCTAAAATAACAATTTGAAACCTAAAATTAGCGGGATTCATATCGAGTACAGATTGAAGCCTTGTAATAATAACGTCTATTTTCTGCTTGATCTCATCCTGGTATGTATGTGCAGTGCCCTGAATGTAGTATGAAAGTTTTCCTATATATAATTCCTGATTGAAATTTCGAAGCTGCGAATCATCTTTATAAATAATTGCAGCATATTTTGTATCAAGTTCGGCTGCGCTTGCTGAACTTGAATAGAACATTAACAGACTGCAAAAGCAAAATGCAGCAAATATTTTATTATTAATAATCATTATTGATAGACTCGCAAAACGTCAAAAAAAGACGGTGGCGTCATGCCGTACTTAATCCGGCATCTTTGTATTTTCAGATAGTTCTGGATTCCGGCCTACGCAGGAATGGCGGTAATCGGATTTTTTGCTTCCTTGTCATTATTGATGCTTTCGCAAAAAGCCAAAAATCAGATTTTTTATTAATACTATCAAAAGCATCCCATAATAAAATAGATATGAACGCAGTTTGATAGAAATCACAAAATCAAGTTTTTACGATTATTTATTTAGTCAGTCTAAAACTGTCAACTGTCTTTTTAATTTTCCCAATGCGGTCTACCAAAGTTTTTATATCTTCATCTTCGTTATATTTTTTTTCAATGTTTTTTATGCTGATTTCAATGTCGTTGCTCAAACATCTAATGTCATACAGGCTTTTTGATAGCATCTCATTTACTTCGTTGAATTTATCGGCAATAATTTTTCCTTCATCATATTTGCGAAGAACAAGGCGCTCAGTAAAATCACCGGCAATCATTTTTTTCAAGATAAGGTTGAATCTATAAAATGGGCCAGCAATCCTATGCATTAGTATCATAGTTACAATGCCTGTAAATGCTCCGCCAAGTACAATAAAAAACCAATTACTTAGAAGTATCTGTTTGATTAGAATTGTAGGTGTTGCCCCAACCCTTACATTGTAATTTTCATAAATAATTGACGTCGATCCTGATGAAATTAAACTGAAAATAACAGTGAATAAGGCAACACAAAAAATTGAAATAATGAAGAAATAAAAAATGTATTTTCCTTGAAAACTTTTCGGCATGAAATATATTTTTCTTCTTAATAATTTACTAATCATTGAATTATCCTCATTTATATTCTTTAATATCTATCATAGCTTTGTTTTTGATTTCCTGTTGCCAGTTTTCCATCAAGGCTTTCTTTTTCCCATCCTCAATAATTTTTTTAGCGAATGAACGCATTGTGTCATTTATTGGAGTTCTAATTGAAGAATTATCAATTTCATTTAATTTAATGACCTGATAAACATATTCGTCTTGAAGCGGGGGAGTTGTCTGCCCAGGGTCAATTTCACTAAGATAATATTTTAAGGTGTCGGAGAGATCAGAAAAATCTATTTTTATGTTTTTTTCATTTATATGATAACCCCCTTTCTTTGCAGAATCAAAATCCTTATATGAATATACTGTCATTTCTACCTGATTATTCATTCTATTAAGAAATTTTGATATTTCATCATCAGTTACAATGGGATTAAACTCTTTATTTTTTCTGTTCATTAAAGCTGTTATTAGTGATTGTTCGTAAAAATTTTTTATGTGCTTTTTAAAATCAGATTCCTCATGAATTTTTTGCCTCATAGCCTCCTGAACGAGTAGCTCTTTCTCAATAATGATTCTTGTAAACTGGAAGTCAGTCATGTCGTGCGGCTTATCGCTTATGAGGCCTCTGAACTCATCATTTGAGAATGTACGTCCATTAACTTTAAGAGCAATCTCGTTAGAATTTATATTAGAATTATTCGTTTTTAAAAGTATGCCGATAATGGACAATGTTATTATAATCAGCACTATTATTAGATAATAAATGTGTCTCATAATTACTCCAGATAATATTTGTTATAAGCCAAGCTTTGATCTCGCTTTTTTATTGGACGGATCAATCATAAGAATTTTTCTATACTCTTCATTTGCCCTATATGTAATTCCTATATTTTCATAAAGTTTGGCAGTTAATTCAAAAATTCTGGTGTCATCAGGGAATTTTTCAGATGCTGTTTTAAGTGATTGCAGGGCATAATCGTTTTTACCAATTTTCAAAAAATAATCAGCAGACGCCATAAATGTGCCCGGGCTTGTGTCAGGACATTCCTGGGATTTTATAAATGCGCTTTCAGCAAGATCTGTACTGTTTTTTGAGACGCTGTAAATAGCCAGGGATGTCCAGTAAGATGCTCGTTCAGGCAAAATGGATTTTATTTCATTAAGCTTCATTCCGAATATATTTTCAAGATCAGCAATTTGCTTTTTTTTGTCACCGTTATAAAAAGATAATATTTTTTTAATTATAGTGATGGCTTTATCTTTTTGATTATTAGCGTTGAGGAACATAGAGTATGCCATATGTTCATCATATCCTGCCTCTTTGTATTTGGCAGCTGCGGCAAGCAACTGATTGGCTTTATCTTTCTGGCCAAGCATATCAAACAAAAGGCCAGCTCTCATGAGAATATCCGTATCTGCGGGGTTTAAGGCAACAGCCTTTTCAAACAAGTCCAGAGCCTCGTTATTTTGACCAGATAAAACTTTTATTTTAGCTGCTGCATTTGAATATTTGGAATCAATTGGAAAAGTTTTGATGGATTTATCGGTGATGGAATAAAGCCTGTCAAGGGTCTCTTTTTCGGTGGAATTATTAATTACTGTGTTTTCAATACTTGAAAATAAATATTCTGATTTTAAAGCTCTGCCGTGAATAAATAAGGCAGATAAAAAAAATATTATAGAAAATGCCAGCAATAAAAGTGGTGATGGTTTTCCGGCTTCAGTAAGATATGTCAATTTTTTAGAATGATTTTTAGTCTTGACGGCGCTGCCTGCAACAAAAAGAGAGCATAAAAAAACAAAATAAAGGGCATTGGCTGGAATTTGCATATTAAAATCAAATACAGAATGTAAAAAAATGGAAATTAAACCTGAAAAAGCCGCTATGCATACCATTACAGGATATCTGTCTTTTCGGCCTTTCAAAATCTTAAATCCTGTTGTTATCATTGAAAACAAAAAAAGCCCTATCAGTATTATTGCTATTATTCCGCCATTTGAAGCGAATTCGAGATAATCGTTGTGGGCATGATCCACAATTCTTGTTCCATGAAATGTCAGGTAGGCAGGGAAAATCCACCTATAAGTGCCAAAACCGCTGCCTGTCATAAAAAAATCTTTTATAAGTGGCAAACTGTCTTGCCATATGGCCAGTCTGGAATATGATAAACCCTCAATTTCATTTTTAATATCGTTAAATCTCCTGGTGATGTCTCCCCAACCAAACCAGGTTATGATAAAGGCAACTATAAGCACAAAAAAAGCTGAGTTGATAAATCCGGTTTTGTTTTTGTAAACAAAGGATTGTAAAAGAGAAAAAAGTATTACAGATCCAAACACGAGTCCTATTATTCCACCGCGTGAAAGGCTTAAAAAAATTGATACTGCAATTGTCAGGGCAAAAAAGGCATACTTAAGGGACTCCATCATTTTGGAGCGGCCCCATGAGTCAATCATTCTTTCCCTGAAACTGCCATAAATAAACGTTGGCTTATTATAAAGATAGAGAATCGCAGACAATGGGAAAATCATCTCCATAAGACCGGCGTAGTGATTATGACAGACATAAGGGCCGACGATCATAGCATTATCCGGCACATACCTCAGCCATAAAGCATAATCCTTTCTGAGGAAAAGCTGACATATGGAAGAAAAAGCAAGTATAAACCCAAAGGTTGAAACTGTTTTGACACCTTTTTTGATATTATTTCTGTCTGAAAAAATCTGTACAGATACAATATAGAATATGAGGTATGTAGAGAATCTCATGAATTCGGAAATCGTGGCAGATTTGTTTACTGATATTGTCATAAACGGGGTATTGCCGAATACTCCGACTGTACTTCTATATAACTCCCAGGACGAAGGAGATATTATTTTTACCAGAGACTGGGGGAGCGGGATAATCTGAATAAGAATAAATTCACAAAGAAGAATAAGCGGAACAAGGCCTGGAACTGAATAAAAAGTCCGTTTTTCTTTGACTATATATATCGAGTAGGAAACTGCGGAAAGTGTAACGAGGAGTTCCATAATCAGAAGCGCCCATGTTTCAACAGAACCAAATGCCAGTGGCGCTATTATAAGGCATATAATGATAAGATAATATGAGATTTTGTTCATGCTATGAAACTCTCTTGCCCTCCAATACTTTTAGAGGATTTTCATAAACCAGCCTTAATATTTCTTTTTCATTAAGGAATTTACGAGCATATTTCAATCCATTGGAAATAACAGGTCTTCTTCCTTTTGTTCCGTGGGAGTCGCTGGCAATGAAGTGAACCGCATTTTTCTTTAGCAGATACACTGAAAGTGCCTGAACATCCCTGCCAAAATCACCTGCCAGACTTGATGAAGTAATCTGGACAGACGCACCTTTTTCAATTAGCTCGAATACTTTGTCAGGACTTTTTAATACTGCAGGGTTGCGTTCAGGGTGAGCTATTATTGGGTAATAGCCTTTTGAAATCATTTCTTTAATATATAAGCCAGCGTTGATGGGCAAATAGCTATGGGGGAATTCAACTAAAATATTTCTGGTTCCGTTGATCCCATAAGAATCAAGATTTGATAAAGTAGCCGGATATGCGATTTCAGCTCCTGACGTTATTTTTAAATTTAACCCATTATTTTTTAATTCTATGCCGAGTCTTTTAACCTCTGACTTTATATGCTCAGCAGATGGGTTGATCTCGAAAACATGTGGTGTGGCAACAATAGCTTTAATCCCGTCATTACAAGCGATGCGAGCCATTTCAATTGATTCGGCAACGCTTGTGGCCCCGTCATCAATTCCCGGCAAAATATGACAATGTATGTCTATCATTATTAAAATATACTATGATTCTGAGTCGCTTTTTTCATTTCCTGAGCCGTAATAATAATATCCACTGGCATAATAATCATATTTGTGAATTTTGATATCCACACAGTTGACTACAATACCGAGCAGTTTTGCGTTAATGTCGGCAAATCTTTTAACTCCTTTAATAAGAGCCTCGTATTTTGTTTTTCCTGATCTTGCAATTACGATGGTTCCTTCAACTTCCTTGCTTATGATCAGTGTGTCTGAAACAGCAAGTAAAGGTGGTGAGTCAATGATTACATAATCGTATTTTTGAGCCATGAAAGTCAGCAGTTTCCGGAATCTCTGTGAGCCAAGCAGTTCGGATGGATTAGGGGGCACAGGGCCTGATGTCATAATATCAAGTCCATCAACGGGTCCTTGTTGTATCCCGAACAGCTCTGATGTTCCTGAAAGATATACACTGGCTCCCTCATTATTAACTAAATTGCCTATTTTATGAATTGTCGGTCTTCTTAAGTCTGCGTCTATGATAATTACTTTTTTACCTGTAAGCGCTAAGGATATAGAAAGATTATAAGCTGTTGTTGTTTTGCCCTCATCCGGGCTCATACTGGTTACAAGAATCGTTTTTGGCGGTGAATCTGCGTGGGATAAAAGCAGAGAAGCCCTGACTGTCTTGTAGCCCTCGGATATCTGTGAGCTTGGATCTGAAAAAGTTATACCTTCGGTTTTTTGATTTTTATCCATATTTTGAAGTATTGATCCTAAAACCGGAATACCTGTCTGGGTTTCAGTATCTTCGGATGTCTTTATTGTATCATCGAGATATTCAATAAAAAAAGCTATTCCTGTTCCTCCGAAAAGTCCCAGTACAATTGCCAGAAGCATGTTTTTAATAAAATTAGGCTTGGATTGTTTTTCAGGCGTTTTTGCAGAGTCAACAACAAAAATCTCAACACCTTGACTTTGTTCGGTTATCTGTTTCTCTTTCATTTTTGTGATAAGAGCGTCATAAAGTTGTCTGTTGGTTTCAACGTCTCTTTTCAGGATATTATATTGAATATATTTTTCATTTAGTTCTGTTGCTTCCACTTTGGTCTCGTTAAGGCTTGCCTTGATGCTTTCAACTTGTGACTTTGCTATCTCATAATTGTTTTCTATTGTTTTTATGCCTCTTCGTACTTCTTCATTCTTTCTATCAGTAAGTATTTTCAGATCGGCCTGGGCTTTTATCATCGAAGGATGCTTGTCTCCAAATTTATTGGAGAGTTCCATCATATTTTGCTCTGCCTTTATTATGTCTTCTTTGAGAGCTTTGTAAGTCGTATCATTTATAATATCTGGAATGGATTCTGCGCCTGAAATACCGAGTTGTTTTACTTTGTCGTAAACGGCTTTTATTTCATTTTCTTTGTTTTCAGCTTTGGTGAGCTGTGAGTTAAGATCTCCAAGACGTTCAGGAACAAGACCGGCCTTGTTTTCTATTGTGATCATATCCTTGGATTTTAAATAGTCCTGAAGTATTTTTTCAGATTTTTCCAGCTTTGCTCTTTCTTCGTCAGCTTTTTTTCCCATCCATTCCCTTGTCATGTTTTCAGAACTCATCCTCATTTCAAGAATGGTTTCTTTATAAGCCTTTGCGAATGTATTGGCTACTATTGAGGAAAAAATTGGGTTGGGTGAAGAAAAAGACAGGCTAACAATCCTGCTGTTTCGGACAGGCTTAACTTCGACTGATTCAGAAATTTCCTCCGCAATGATATCTGCCTGAGAAAGGGGCTCTGCCTGTTTTAAATGGTCACTCTTTGAAAGCGATTCTTTGATGTTTTTTATATACTGCTTTACTGAGGCAAGGCTTTGTTTGATAAATGATTTTTTTGTGTCAAAATACTGATCATATGTTTCTGTGAGCTTTAGAATCTCAACCACTTTTTTAGATACATTGGCACTTGTAATGATCTGGAACTGGGTTTCCAGGAATTCGGGGTCCTGGGGCAGGTTATACCGATATTCCTTAAGCGGCTCGGAAGCGTTACGTTCTATCATTAATTTTGCAGTAGCCGTGTACAAGGGTGTCGTCTTTAAAGTTCCAATAAACACCGTGATAAATGTCACAACAAAAAAAACGATTATGATATTTCGTCTTTTTATGATGATTCTCAAATAATCTTGTAGGTTCAGTTCTTTTTCAATCGAATTCATTTAAGACTCTGCTCAATAATTAAAAATTGGTTGTTATATACTGTACACGGCCACAAATAATGGTTTTAAAAAGCTTCATCTCCGTCCAGTCCCTTAATTATCTCGGGTTAAGGTTTTTTAGCGTAGGTCGGCTTCGAGCGTCCTTTGGTCGTAATCCGACATAAACCTGTTGTAAGCACGAGAGACTAAACCGCAGTTTTTGCCCGTTTATAGTATATGTTAGCTTTTTTATGGATATTAAAAGAAACTTTCAGGAACAACTATAACGTCCCCTGGGAAAATTGGATCGTCAAGTTTGACATCCTCAATTTCAATTTCTTTATCTTCAATTTTTCTTATTATTTTTATGGATCGTGTTGAGGCTTTGGGAGTCAGACCTTTTGCCGTCGTAATGGCTTTTAATACAGTCATATCCTTTTCATAGCTGTAAGCGTTAGGATGCCCAACTTCTCCAGTGACATAAAAGAGATCCACTTTAGATATAAAAATAGTATCACTGTCCTGTATGATTACATTAAGCTTGCTGTCGCCGGATTCGGTTAGTTCTTTGATATTGATTTTTATGTTTTCTTCTTTGCCACCCTTTTTTCTGGTAATTATGGCAAATTCGCCTGCTTCAGGCATAAGCCCTTCAGCCTTTGAAATCATCTCAAGGATTGTGTTGGTTTCTCTTAGTTCATATACTCCAGGTTTTTTGACCTGACCAAGAATGGTGACTTTTTGACTCCTGTATTCTTCAACAAAAACAGAAACTTGTGGGTTTCTAATGTATCCGGCTGAATAAAGAGATGCTATCTTTTGTGTAGCCTTATCAATGGTCATGCCACTGATATTTACAGTGCCGATTAACGGAAGAATAATTGATCCCTGATCACTGACCCTGACCTTTGAGTCAAGATCCGGGTGATCGTAAACTGATACCTTCAGAGTGTCTCCACCACCGATTGCATAATCATTAGCTGATGCCGTCGATGCCATCAACAGAAAGGTTAAGGCAATTGAGATAAATAGATAATTAAAAATAATCATTCCTGAATTGAAAATAGCTTGGTTTATCTCTGTTTTATTTTTCATACACTTCCTGTTTATACGATGCTTGTTAACACAAAACCGGCGGAGGAAGCTAAAGGACTTTTCCTGCGCCGGTATTATATTTTTGATTAATTATCACAAGGCTGCAAAAGAATCACATTCTGTTATTCCGGAGATGATCGGAATTCGGAAGCAATTGAAAATAGTAGATATCCAAT
Source organism: Desulforegula conservatrix Mb1Pa (assembly GCF_000426225.1). Taxonomy (NCBI): domain Bacteria; kingdom Pseudomonadati; phylum Thermodesulfobacteriota; class Desulfobacteria; order Desulfobacterales; family Desulforegulaceae; genus Desulforegula; species Desulforegula conservatrix. The sequence goes on along the minus strand of NZ_AUEY01000015.1, from coordinate 36,510 downwards.
CAAGTCCTATATGACCCTGACGCTTATATTTACTTTTTAGCGAGTCCTTCATGCCGGACATTATTATTATGATCTTTTGGGCTTTCTGCTGCTTCATCAATTATATTGCCGCTGTGATCTTAACCATATATGTGTTGTTTTCATAGTCGTAATTTGTTGTTGTATCAGATTCCGCGTCTCTTGTTTTATATGAATAAACCAGATCTGATGTCAACCAATCTGTGAATTTATACTGAATCTTTGGAGAAATCATATATATATCGTCTGTTCTTGAAATATTATTATAATCCAGATTTTCCCATCTAAGCTCAATACTTGCCATTATTTTTGTCGTAATTTTTTGATTATATCCCAATCCGAGCATTGTTGAATCTATATAGCTGCTGCCTGCAATATCAGATTCCTGATTCGATTTAGCTCCGCGGCATGAAATCCCGGTACTGCTTGTAAAGTTATGATCAAGTGAAACTTCGGTCATAAAGCCATCAAAGTCATTTTCTGTATCTTTATCAAATTCTCTGGTTAAATATCCTACCTTTATATTGCCTTTTGACTTTGCTGTTATATCCCATTTAACTCCAGTAAAATACCTGTTCAAATTACTGTCAGATAAATTTTCAGAAGTATCATCATCATAATCTACATCTATATGATCATAGCCAGCATAAATGGATGTTTTGGACATTATGGCGTAAAAAAGATATCCGGATAATCCCATATCCTGTCTGTCTTTGTAACTGTTTCTGTTTTCTGTGTAATGCACATTATATGTTGACCCACCAGCTCTCACCATTATTTTAGGGGACAGCTCATATGAGATCATTCCATCAACCAGATTGTTTTCATATTCATCAAGAGAAGTGGACACGCCTTCTCCTCTTGAATCATGAGACTTCAGATATTGATCAACAATGTCGAAGCTTAACCCACCTTTTAAATTATATTGTAGTCCCCCTTCTGCAAGATGAGACGTGGAATTTTCATCATCATTGTTCGAAAATATTTCAAATTGAGGGGAATAGAGGGCATATGCCTGATATCTATTAAATGTTTCAGCCTTGAACCTTGTGTTAATAAGCCCTCCAGGTATGTTGCCAGATACTTCTTTAACTGATATTGACTCTTTTGTCCCTGGTAATGCCAACCATAATCCAGGGGATATAACAGTTATAAAATCCTCTTCTTTGTCTTTTGTATTATAGATATTGTCATTATATGATTCTGACAAAGATATGAATGGATGAAAATATCCAGATTCCTTACCAAAAATATCTCCGCTTATTCCCTTGGTTTCCTCGGCAAATATATTTGACGCCATCACAATGGTACAAAGGCAAATGATACCAAAAAGTTTTTTTAAAAAAAATCCTCTATAAGTCATTGATAGGTCCCTTATGAACTCTTTATAAATAATCTCTCGGTAATGAGAGAAAACTATTATGATTTGTATAAAAACACTTAGACTAAAATCTGCCATTTTAACCTTCATACATACCCTCACTATAGGCAGAGTTGCAGAAAGTCCGATTTCAGTCATCCCGACATGACGCTCACATAGTTTTGGCTTTTTGCGAGACCATCAAAATGGCTCATTAATGGATAGCGTAAAAATAGTGTACGCGAAGCTTTCCCGTGCGCTTTTACGTCAAGCAACGTCCACGCCATACCGATGTCATTATTATTGTGGTCTTGCTGGCGTTGCAGGGGTCGCTGGTGTTGCAGGACCTCCTGGGCCACCCGGAATTGCAGGTGTTGCCGGAGTCGCTGGGCTAACGGATTTTTGTCCACCACCGCCGAGGCCACCGCCGCCAATCTGACCTGAAATTGGAGAACCCGCACCGCCTACACCTGCGCCCAATCCTGGATCATCTCCAAAACCGAGGGCTTCATCTTTCTTAATTTTGTTTGAGGCATTAGGTATAGCTCCGAAACATTTTTCGGTAATTTTGCTAATGTCGTCCGAAGGTAATGAAGACACCTGCGACAGAATATCATTGGATACACCACCAGAGCTAAGACCGCATATGGCTATATTTTTGTTATCGTTCGAAACATTTTTGTATACAATGGTTGCAATTGAACTCGGAGACTGACCTATCTCTAATCCTGCGGCTGTAATAGAGGAAATTGATTCTCCTTTATTAATATATTCTTTTAATGTCTCTTCGAATCCAATTTTAGCAATTTGGGCCTTAAAATCTGATAGCCATTTGGGGTCGAGTTTAGCCTGGGCAGAAAAAGAATTAGATGCAATAAATAATAATGTGAAAACTATTCCGAAAGTAATTTTAAAAATACGCATGATAGCCCTTTCTTGTGTTGTGTTGATAAAAATATGCCAAAAAAAATTCTTTTTTGTTGTCTAATAAAAAATGATGGTCTCGCAAAAAGTCAAAAATGGGCGGTGTCGTCATGCCGGACTTGATCCAGCATCCAATATTATTAGATATTTCTGGATTATGGCCTGCGCCGAAATAACAGAAATCTAACTTTATGCGACTTTATCAATATTGATGATCTCGCAAACAGTCAGAAAAGGGTTTTATCACCATGCCGGGCTTGATTCGGCATCCCGTATTTTCAGACAGTTTTGGATTCCGGCATGCCCGGAACGACGGAAATCGGACTTTTGCTATTTTCTCAATGTTATCCTTCTGAATTCCGTTATCATATCAATTAAAATGACTCAATAGCCTATCTTCCCGATCTCAAAAAAACAGTGTTAAAAGTCATGACTAATATTTTGAAGTCAAGGATAATTGACCATGAATCAATATATTTTAAATCAAGTTTTATCCAGTTATCAAATGAAATATCGTTTCTGTTTTTTGCGATCTGCCACAGACATGTTATTCCAGGCTTCATTGATAGTCTTCGCCTGTGCCAAATTTCATAGCTATTGACTTCTGATGTTATCGGTGGCCTTGGGCCCACAAGGCTCATTTCTCTTTTTAAAACATTAATGAGCTGCGGTAACTCATCAAGATTTGTTTTTCTTAAGAATGCTCCGATATACGGAATTATTCTTGGGTCTTGTTTTATTTTGAAAACTGGTCCATCAGATTCATTTTTGTCTTTTAAAGAATCTTTAAGTTCTTCGGCGTTTTCAACCATTGTTCTGAATTTATATACATGAAACTTCCTACCATGAAGACCAAGTCGTTCCTGTTTAAAAAAAACAGGGCCGGGAGAACTTAGTTTGATTGCGATGGATGTAATAAGAAAAAAAGGTGAGCATATAAGAAGTATTATAATGCTCGCGACAAAATCAAAAAGAGATTTTAAAAAAAGCGCCCCTTCATTTGGTGTTGTCATGTGAAGGGACATTGTTGGGGTTCCTGCAAGATTCTTAAATTTTATAGTCGCGATATCAGGTTCATACATAAGATAATGGAGTTGCCAGTCCGGTATAATTCTAACATGAACTCCCATGTCTTCTGCTGTTGCAATATATAGGTCGGCGTTTTCAATTATTCTTAAAGGTATTGCAAATACAATTTCATCCACAATATTTTCTATGAGATGTTTCTCCAGATCGTGGATGCAACCTATTATTTTGTAGCCGTTTACAATTGATTTACCAATATTATTAGTTCCAGTGTCGAGGCAGCCAAGTATTTCATAATCGTTTGGTGTTTTTTCTTCGATCCCTTTTATTAAATCCACGGCTCTTTCTTTAGTGCCGACTATGATAATGTGCTTTTTATTATCAGTGACGAAACCACGTTTTTTGCTGATTTTAACAATGAACAGTTTGCTAATACAAAGCAGTAAAACATCATAAAATAGAAATGTTACAATAATAAATCTGCTGATACCCTCAATTTTCAGAAGATAAAAGATTGTGGATAGAATGGTGGCTGATATCACAACGATTTTCAGTGTATTTGTTAAAATATCAAGCCAGCCTAACTCATCAGAATATATATAATTTGGTGCCCAGGTAAAAACTATGTACCAGATAATAATTATCAGGAGGATCAGGAAACTATAAGTTTCACTTGAGAATCCAGCGTAATGATCGGAGTATGCAACCTTTTTTGTGATTACAGCTAAAATAAACGAAATACAGGTAATGAAAATATCAAGCAGCTTATGCATGCTTGATATAAAACGTTGTTTTTCTCTCAGCATAGTTATTTCTTTAAGCTAAAAAATTGAAATAATAATTAATATAGTAGTAGATATCATGTTTTTATAGTTAATATAATGACGTGAATTTTTTTCTATCAGATATTAGAATGTTTTTTTGTTGTCAAGTACTTTAAAAAGCCGTTTAGATTTTTACGAATAAAAACGCTATTGATTATATATTTTTAATGTTATTTAATGGTTGCAAGTCGCAACTGATATTAATTTTTTATCCGAGCAATCGGATTTTTTTGGGGAAGGTCGGATTAGAGGGTTATTTGCTCGTAATCCAACCTCGTGACCATTGTGGATTACGAGATTAAAGGATAATCAACTTATCTATGCTGAGCGCGGTCTCAGTTGAGGTTTTCAAAATAACTCCTTCTCCACCGCTTCGGGGGAGAAGGAATGAAAAACTCTGGTTTATGCCCGTTTTCATTATATATATCTTATTAAATTCTGACAGTGTCGCAAAAAATTCAATTATTGTTATTCCGGCGCAGGCCTGAAAATATTGGATGCCGGATCAAATCCGGCATTACGCCGACGCCTTTTTTTGACTTTTTGCGAGACCATCAATTCTGATTTCACTCTGGTTTTCAATGAACCATGCATATGTTTTCTCTATGCCCTTTTCAAGGGAGTTGCTCGATTGCCAACCCAGATTATTGATTTTTGAAACATCCATTAGTTTTCTTGGCGTACCATCTGGTTTGCTTGAATCAAATAATATTACACCTTTAAACCCTATGGCTTTTTTAACAAGTTCGGCGAGCTCAAGAATTGAGATATCAGAGCCTGTACCAATATTGAACAAAGGTCTGTCAAGTTTATACTCTGAAGTATCTTTTTTCATAACAAATACGCAGGCATCAGCAAGATCATCGACGTAAAGAAATTCTCTTTTAGGAGTCCCTGTACCCCATACTGTTACTGAATCATCTTTTGATAGCATAGCTTCATGAAATTTTCTTATGAGCGCCGGAAGAACATGGGCGTTTTCAAGATCAAAATTATCACCTGGGCCATAAAGATTCGTAGGCATTACAGGAATAAAGTCTGTCCCATATTGCCTGTTATATGCCCAGCACATTTCAATTCCTGATATTTTGGCGATTGCGTAAGGTTCGTTTGTCGGCTCAAGCATTCCTGTAAGCAGATCATCTTCTTTCATAGGCTGAGGCGCAAATTTAGGATAAATACACGATGATCCTAAAAAAAGAAGTTTTTTGACCTTGTTAACGTAGCTTTGATGAATGACATTGTTTTGAATCATCAGATTTTCATAAATGAATTCAGCAGGGTAGATGTTGTTGGCATGAATACCTCCAACTTTTGCCGCAGCAAGAAATATATATTCAGGCTTTTCAGCTGAAAAGAACTCATCAACCTGAGTCTGGTTCTTAAGGTCAAGTTCATTTGATTTTCTAACTATAATATTTGCATAGCCTTCTGATTTCAACTTGCGAACAATCGCAGATCCAACCAGCCCTCTGTGCCCTGCCACATAAATTTTTGAATTTTTTTCCATAACCTATTTAACCTTGATCTAAATTATACTGCATATATATTTAAAACGGTCATAAACTGGGGGTTTTATCCCTCTCTTGTTTTAGTATGTCTCTACTCATTTTTTTGCCCTTTCAGGGCAGAATATCTCAATCAAATTGGACAGCCTTAACTAAACGGCACCCCGTATTCCGTCCAAAAATCACCCTTTCAAAGGGGGCAGGGGGGATTTCTATAATGATATCACACCATGTATATACACCGGCTACTCATGATAATTGTAAGTCCTGAACCCGCCAATCTTACAATGATGATCCTTTTCAGCTTCCCTCAAATCAGATGCCATCATTTCCTTAACAAGCATCTCAAAGGTTATTCTTGGCTTCCATCCAAGCTTTTCCTTCGCTTTTATCGGATCTCCAAGCAGGGTATCAACCTCTGTTGGCCTGAAATACCTCGGATCAACCCCGACAATCTGATTTCCGGTCGCGACATCAAAGCCCTTTTCATCAACTCCGGTGCCTTCCCATCTCACCTTTATTCCAACTTCTTCGCAGGCGGCCTCAATAAAATGACGAACCGAAAACTGCTCACCGGTTGCAATTACGTAATCTTCGGGCGTTTCCTGCTGGAGCATGAGCCACATCATTTCGACATAATCCCTGGCGTGTCCCCAATCTCTTTTTGAATCAAGATTTCCAAGATAAACCTTGTCCTGTAGGCCCAGCTTTATTCTTGCGATTGCCCTTGTAATCTTTCTTGTTACAAAGGTCTCTCCTCGCAATGGCGATTCATGGTTGAATAGAATGCCATTGCAGGCATACATTCCATAAGCCTCACGATAGTTTACGGTGATCCAGTAAGCATACATCTTGGCAACAGCATATGGAGAGCGCGGATAAAAAGGAGTTGTTTCTTTTTGTGGAATTTCCTGAACCTTTCCGAAAAGCTCGGATGTAGAAGCCTGATAAACCCTTGTCTTTTTTTCAAGACCAAGAATTCTTAATGCCTCTAGAATTCTTAAAGTACCAAGAGCATCACAGTTTGCCGTGTACTCCGGCGATTCAAATGAAACCTGAACATGGCTCTGGGCAGCAAGATTATAAATTTCGTCAGGCTGAACTTCCTGGATGATTCTTATCAGGTTTGTTGAGTCCGTAAGATCGCCGTAATGAAGAATAAAATGTCTGTTTTCTATGTGTGGATCTTCATATATATGGTCAATTCGGCCAGTGTTGAACATTGAAGCCCTGCGTTTAATACCGTGTACCTCGTACCCTTTTGATAAAAGAAGTTCCGAGAGATACGCTCCGTCCTGACCTGTTACACCTGTGATTAATGCTTTTTTCATTTTGAATTAAACTCTAATATTTTCTAAGGTTCCAATAAGAATCAATCTACCATTTTATCATTATATCGTAGGTCGGATTAGGGCGTCCTTTGCCCGTAATCCGACATGGTTCTATAATTAAATTATTTTCGTTCTCGCGTGGGAATGCATACCGGCCAATATAAAAATTTCGGTAGCCCTGATCTCTGAAGTAGCCGCCGATATACCAAACGTACAAGATAATATTTTGATTAAAGCCCCGTAGGGGCTAAATATTTGTAGTATTGTAGCATTCTTAGATTTAGCTCCGTAGGAGCGACATATTTGTGAAGTTAATATGCCGCTCCTACGGAGCTGATCAAACAAAGGGTGAAAAGCTATTTGCAGCATTTTATCCCCTAATATCTTTTTTAATTTGTTCCCATGAGAGAACAGTTACCTCACCAGCCTCTATCTGTGCAAAACGTTTTTCCGCAATAGCAGCCCAGGCATCGTCAACTTCATCATCCTGAGTTTAGTCAAGATTTGAAATCAGACAATGTGATAACACGGCCTGCTCTTGAATAGACATATCTTTGATATTTTCAAGAATCTGCTTCATTTTGTCTGACATAGCAACTCACCTTATTTTAATGCATAATTCATTCTATAAATTTGACAAAATCAATGCCGAATCATAAAAAAAGTTCATTTGATTTCCGTAGGTCGGATTAGGGCGCTCTTTGCCCGTAATCCGACATCTTTATTCCCCCTTTGTAAAGGGGGGCATGGGAGATTTCCCTGAAAGGTTTTTCCCAAATCTCTCTCTCATCAACTGCTCAATAAAAAGCACAACAAACCTTGGATTATGCTTAAGATACCTTTTCCATAATCTATCAGGTTCACTCGCGAATCTGAAAACCCATTCAATTCCCAAATTCTGCATCCATATAGGAGCTTCTTTCTTGTCTCCGCTCAGAAAATCAAAGGCAGCACCAACTCCGATCATAACGCAGTTTATCCTGTTTTTGTGTTCAGCCATCCAAATTTCCTGTTTTGGACAGCCAAGTCCGACAAAAAGAATCTTTGCTCCGGATTCATTTATCTGAGCTGTATATAAGTCATCTTCTTCTTGTGTAAGCGGCCTGAAAGGAGGAGAGAATGAATAAGCTGTTTTAAGTTCAGGAAATTTTTTCTTAAGAAAAACATTAAAATTATCAAGCGCGTTCTGGCTTCCGCCATAAAGCCCTATTGGTATCTGTTTTTTTTCGGCTTCCTTGCATAATTCCAAAGTAAGGTCAGTTCCCCGGACATGAGAAGCTTCTTTATGCCCCAAAAGTTTTTGAGCCCAGACAAGGGGTTTGCCGTCGGGTACTGTGAGGTCTGCGCTATTGACTATCTTCGCATATTCAGACTGATCATAGGCTTCCATGCACATGTGGACGTTGGAAACGCAGACATATTTGCCTGATTTGTTTTTTGTCCAGTTAATGACAGTAATTAATGCTTTTTCATGATTTGTTATATCAGACAGCATTTCAAGAATTTTTGCTTTCATCATATTAATTTGATCCTCTTTTATGCTCTTCAATAACTTCATTATATATATCCATCAGCATTTCATAATTTTTTTCAGGGGTGTATTTCTCTTCATAGGTTTTTAAGGCATTTTCACCCATTTTTCTGCATTCTTCAGGATGTTCAAAAAGCCATCTGGCTTTATCTGCAAGATCTTTAGGATTTCCAGATTCAAAATGAAGCCCATTAACACCATCTTTGATTATTTCAGCCATGCCGCCAAGTCTTGAGGCTAAAACAGGAATACCAAGTGAAAAAGCTTCAGCTATTACCATTGGAAAATTTTCATAACAAATAGAAGGAAGAACAATAAAAGATGAATCGTTCATTTTATTAATCAGTTTTTTTTTGTCCAGCATCCCATGAAAATGAAAATTTTTTTTGCCTTTTTTAATAGCAGACTGCATCAGCGGGCCATCACCAGCAATAATTAGCGAGTAAGGCAGGTTTTGCCAGGCATCCATAAGAGTATCAACGCCTTTTTCTTCTGATAATCTGCCAGCAAACAGAGCAAATGGTTCTTGTGATTCTGTATCTGGAGTAACAGTTAGGTTTTTACCTGTGAAGTTGGGCTTTACAGTTATTTTGTTTTCAGGCAATCCCGCCTGAATAAATTTAGACTTAGAGAATTCGCTGAGAGCTATAAAACGATTTACCTTGTTTTGCCAAGTCTTTTTTCTTTTATGAAATTCAATCATAAAAGCAACAGATGCGCTTCCAGGGATGGAATTTCTGTAGCACCTGTTCAAAACAGCCTTATAAGGAATTTTGTTAATACATTCTTCGCAAATATGACCATCACGCATTAATAATGCGTTTGGGCAGATTATTCTGTAATTATGCAGAGTTTGAACAATAGGTATATTATTTTCTATGCAGGCGTCATAAACAGACGGAGTTATAAGAGGGAAGAAATTATGGACATGAACAATATCAGGAGCATATCTTTTAATAAAATCTCCTATTTTTTGTCTTGATCCATTTGAATAATGAATATTCAGAGCGCTTTTAATCTTAGGCAATGTTCCTGAAATTGAGTCGTTTGTTAATGAAAATAATTCTGCAGTATGATTATTCCTGAGAAGGTTATTTTTTTCAGCATCAACAACAGCATCTTCACCGCCTGAAAGTTGATAGTAATTATGAACTATAAGGATTCGCATTGCCCAACCTGGTTATTACTAATATTTTCATAGACTTTTTTAACAACCGAAGGCCAGTAATACTGTTCAGATTTATTTAAAGTCCCTGTTTTTAGATCCTTATATAAAAATTTGTCATCTGACAGTTTGAAAAGTGCTCTAGCTAATTCATCAATAATTTGAGATGCACATTTGTAATTTGTATTAATCTTGATCCCGCACGTACCATCAACAATGACCCCAGGGCCACCAATATCGAGGCAAACAACTGGCAGGCCGTGTATCATGGCTTCTAAAACAACCATCCCACCTGAATCGTGCAGACTTGGGAATAAAAAAATATCATGTTTACTGTATATATCTGAAAGTTGCGCTTGATTAAGCCAGTTTATCCATATTGTTTTGTGGGATATATTCAGGGTATCAGTAAGCTTTTTTAATTTGTAGTATTCCTGACCTTCCCCAACAATTGTGAATGTCGCATCAGGGTTGACCTTAGAATATTTTTCAAATGCACGGATGCCAATGTGTAATCCCTTCCAGAAAATAAAACGGCCTATAAAAAGTATTCTGTTAGATTTGTACTTATTGTCGATTTTAAGATTGCTGTGTTTGAAATCTGAGCTAATGCCGATTGCAAGTTGAATTTTAGTTTTTTTATGAAAAATTTTAGGAATAAGCTTTTTTGACTGATTTGATGTAACTAAAATAAAAGACGCAGATTTAAATGTCTGCCTCATCAGAGGATCAAGCCTGATGAAGCAATTTGCTATATCTCTTGCAAAATCAACAATCCATCCTTTTATCCCAAATGATTTTCTTAATTGGAATGGTGCGGTTTCGCCACCGGCAACAGGACCAAAAATAAAAGGTATACCCAATCTGCCCATAAAACTTGGCTGTCTTATTGAAACAAAAGTAACGTGATGGACCAGATTAAATTGTTGTTTAATATGGATTTTTTCAACAGCCTTAAAGGCAAACCATTGCCATAATAGATAATAAAGGTATATCCCGCCTTTGATATTTTTCCATTTCATTATAGAATCAGGCAAATCATAATAAATGAAATGTAGTTTGTCCGAATATTCAGCCTTTTGTAATTCTGCTTCGATAACATTCCTGTTATTCGCTCTTGTAAGAACCCAGACTTCGTGTCCTAATTTTACAAGTTCAATCGCCCAGTTCCATCCGACTCCTGGTTCAGAGCCTTTGTTCGGCTCACATGCATAGGCAGAGAGAAGTATTTTCATATTAGACTGTTTTTCCTGAGATTGCTGATTAGAAAAGATGCGTATGTATCCTGTTTTATAATTGATTTTAGTATCAAGTCGTAATGATAAAATAATATAAGCAGTTCAGCTTGTTTTTTGTTTAGACAATGGAATTCCAAGTATCTGATAATTTGATTGTTTTTTAAAAATCTTATCATTGACCATTCTTTTCCAAATAGAAAACTCTGCATTAAATGAAAATGGCATAAATCATATAAAGGAAGACCGAATTCATTGGCATTTTCCCAATCTATGCAGCAGAGCTGATTATCATGCTGCATTTTGATATTCCAGGGGGCAAGGTCACCATGAACAAATACAGAGTCAAAATGGCAGTCAGCTGAAAACCTTTCAGTTAATTTAGATAATCCACGATTAAGCTTTTTATCTAAACTGATTGTTTCAAGCCCTTTCCTGAGGCTATGACCTATCTCAAGAAAAGATATTTTCTTCCCTGTTTTTGGCATTTTGATCAAAAGGTCAATGTGTTTATCAGTAAGAGATCTCTTGTATAAATACCCATTAGCATAAGTCTGGCTGGAAATGCCATTGATTGAATCAAATTCAATTACAGCTGGTGCATTGATCTGATATCGTGAAAGCATATTCAATGTTTCTGCTTCTTTGATGATTGAATGATTAGCTCCTTTTTCAATAGGAATTTTATATATGCACTCAGGCTTTAAAGAAATTGAATCCAGGACTGTTATGACGGCTTTACGTTCATACCCCGGAGTTCCGATATAAATAAGAAGTTCTTTTTTGCTATTCCCAAAGGCTTTACGCAAAAAATCATGCTTATATATGAATCCTATCTTTTTAACCTGAGGCAGATGTTGAAGAAGATTGAGGCGATAGAGAATAACCAGAAACCTCCATTTAATTAAAGCCATCAGGCTGTATGGCCGCCACTCATTCAATATAGAGCATAATGCATTTATGCCTTTACTTTTTGCTGGAATAATCCATCTTGGCTCTCCCTTGCTATGGATAACGAGATAACGATTAATACCGTTTTCACTCCCTGTATCGCATAATGATAAACCGATTTTTTTTAATATGTATTCTACAGGAGATGTATCTTTCATCTTACAAATGTCTTTGCTTGAATCTGTTTGCCATATGGGTAAGTATAGCCTTGTTTACGTCATTTATTACCTTATCGGCAGGTTGGGACGCATCGATTATTAAGCTGTTTTTTAGTGTTGAGGCTAATTTTAGATATTCTTTGCATGCCCTCTGGCTTTCTTCAAAAGGGACTTCCTGTTTTCTTTTCTGAATTTCCTCCGGACTCGCGTTTAAAAAAATCCATAAGTCTGGTTTTGGTATAAGAGAGCCAACAAATTTAGCAATCTTCATTGAAGAAGCAAATCTGTAGCGCTTGGGATCAACGAGCAGATCGTGATAATATCGGTCAAATACAACAAATGATGATCTAATTAGCCTTGGTTTTATTTTAATAAAATATCCGAAAACATAATCTGTTAAAAAGTATAGCAGCTTAAGGTACGACATCAGAGGCGTTCTTGGAGGTTCATTGTGCGGGTTTAATACTGGCCCGGCATTCCCTTTTGATCTTTTAAAAACATCTGGTTTCAGGTGAAAATAATCCTTGTTTCTGAAAGCTGGTTCAAGATCTTTCCTGACAGCATTTATGACAGTACTTTTACCAGATCCGTCAGGCCCCATGATTACTACAAAAAGTCCGGTAGGCTGACAGATTCTTTTCAGCAGCCTGAATATTTCGTTTGTAAGATTCTTTGATGTATAACGAAGTGTTCGATGAAGCTGATCTTTAAGGTGTGGGAGCTTTTTTTGCAACGTTGCCTGATTGTTTGTTTCAAAAGCAGTTGAAATAACGCCTTGATCATATGGACTCTGCCAGAATCGTTTTATCTGATTCAAGCATGATTCAGGTTCTTCATTCCATAGCTTTTTAAGAAATAAATACTGTTTCTGATTAATACTTTTTTTATCTGTTTTTTTTAGAAGATAATAAATGAAATTCATTTCTGTGGAAGGAACAAAGAACTCGATCTCGATATGGTTTTCTTGCACGTTTTTAGCTTTGGTTATAGAGCTCAGTATTTCATCCGATTTAAGAAACTTTTTTCCATTTCTGAGATAATCTGAGCATATATCCAGCTTTATATTAATTAATTGGCTATCATTCTGTTTGAATAGTACAAAATAATATGCACATTGTTCATGTTGAAGCATTTGAACAAGACAAAGCTCATTATTATCAGAAAAAAAAGATATAATTTTATTTATCTCTTTGGCAGGTCTGCTTTCTATGACTATATCAACGTCGCCTTCAATGTTATAAGAGAATTCAGATGTGTTACCTACAATGCAATATTTAATTCCTTCATCTTCTAAAAAGCGAGTAAATATATTAAATATTGATGTATTTGAGTATTTATAATGCATTGTTTTTATCTCTTTTTTAATAACTTTAGCGGGATTACCAGTGGCAATAGAGATTGCAGGGATACTTTTGTCACTATTTATCCTGCTCCAATAATTGTATTATCACCTATTTGAGCACCAGGGATACCTATAACTCTTGTACTCACCAGACGTTATTGCCAATGATACAGGTTTTTTTGCCCTTATTAATTTATTATATTTCCTAAATTTAGTAATCGCATTCTATATCTAACTTACTGATAATTAGGAAGTTTATAAAATTTTTTCTCTCTCTTTAAGAGAGTAATAGCCGCTGCTGAAACAAGCATAATAAACAGATTAATATGCATAATCTGATAACTCGGGCCTGCAAAAGATCTGAATATTACAAAAGACTCAAAAATACATAAATAGGACAATATTATGTAGTCATCTGTAGACCATATACGTCTTTGGACTATAAGCATTTTGAAAGAATCAAATACTAATGTGAAAGCAAATGTTATGAGGAAAAAAGTACCAATTACCCCAACATTTACTAAGCTTTCCAAATATGTGTTATCAATATTTGAAAAAACAGATAAGATTTTGGACATATCAAGGGATTTATGGCCAGAATAGAAGCCTTTTCCAAGCAAAGGGTCTTCGATGAAAGCGTTATACGCTATTGACCAAATATTACTTCTTCCAGACATTGATAAAAAAAGATTTTTGTCTTGGCCTCTTAAAATAAAAGCTAAAATAAAATCACTATATAAAACAAAAGCAATTATGCCTGTAATTACAATTGTAACAATAGATCTCCATTTGTTATTGAAAACTAAATATAATAAAAAAAATATTATAGTTGCAATAATAGAAGTTCTGCTATGCGCTATAAGTAAGGTTAATAGACCAACTAAAATAACAAAAAAGCAACCATTTTTATGCCTTTTTTCATAATAAAAAGTTGTAATACCAATAAAAAAAATTATGCCAGATAATTGACTTAGAGTATTAGGGTGTATTTGAGGAATAATTCCTCCCATAGATATTGAAGTTATATCCACCATAGTATTTTCTCTAATGAAAACTGTCCCTACATCCCGTGAAAGCTCAGGGTAAATCAATATTCCAACCAAAGAAAATAATACCAATGCGAATATTATAAAAGTTAATCCATGCACTAATTTATAATAGTAATCTTTTTCATGGCGTGATGATTGAAAATATAAAAAAACTAACGTTACACATAGCAATAGTTCAAATGATTTCCATAGTGTTTCTTCTGGGAATGGGGAATAAAAAGCAGATAAAAAACATACTATAATATATATGATATACCATTTTACATACGACATTCTAATAAAACTGTGCTTCGTGTGAAGTTTAAAAGAGCAATAAGCAAATATAAGCAAATAAGCAATTATTCGAATATATCTATTGGCACCTAAACTCGACTCGATAGAAAAAGCGCTTTCACGATAATTATTTGGCCAGAAAAGCATGCAACAAATTATAAGCGAAGTAATTAAAAAAAGTTTGTCTGAAAAAAAAGCCTGTTTCCATATGCTTACAGGTTTGAAACGGGACAAAACAAAAAGAATAATTGATCCAATTATTACTATATTAAAGTAAACGAATGCAGATATATTCATGATTTAATAGTTTTTTTGCTTTTAAAAAATAAAAAGAATAAGATTATGCATGAAATAATTTGAGTCAGCAATATTCCAATCATTGCTCCACTGGCACCAAATAATACAGTCAATTTATTAGCAGAGAGCAATGTAAATACAGACATCAAACCATAGGAAATAAATATTGCTTTTGTATAATCAATCGTTCTAAATGCCGCTCGCAGCGGGAAATTTAAATACATTAATATGTAAATAGGGCCCCACCAAGTTAATATATTGGCGTAGGCGATATATTTTTTCCCATAAAACAGGGTTAGCCAAAAAGATGGGAATAATGCTATTCCAGCTACTATGAATGATACTAACACGCAACCCCAAAATGATACTTTTAAGACATACGACTTCAGACCATCAAGGCCCTTACTTAAAAATATTTTTGTCATTTTGGATGGGAAAATGTTTTCAAATGCCTGGAAGAAAACGTGTGTAATTGCAATTAAATTTTGAGTAGCACGTATTGCACCGGCTGCAGATGCTCCATTGATACTCGCAACTGTCACAATAAAAAAATTGCCAGTAGTCCATTGTAAGAATGCACTGAAAAGAAGCCATTTTGTCATGCGCCAGTTATCAATTATGGATTTCTTTATATTGGTGTGGTTTAGATTAATTCTAAGACCTTTGCTTCTGAAATACCCTAATATTACTGCCACAAGTGAAGTTCCAGATACAACATACAGAACATCCAAAGTATTAAGAGATATAAATTTAAAAAGAATAATAAGCATTATAAGCTGCCCAAGGTAACTCACACAGTCATTTAATAATGCTTCTTTATGTGAATTTTTTGAGAAAAAGAACCTTCTGTAAAAATCCTGCACTTGATATGCGGCAAGAGAACAGCATAAGGGAAAGCACAAAGCTTGTAGATTCATCTCTGGCTTGAAGTAAATGCTGATTTTTATGGCTGAAAAAAGAAATATTACAGAAAAAATTGTTAATAGTAATTGCAATGAAAAAAAATTATTATAAAAAGCTTCTTTTTCTTTCGGTTCTTTTTTTGAGGGTGCAAGACTCATCATAGGACTTATTATCACTGCAAGTTGGATACTGTTAAAAAATAAAACAGTCATCCATGCTAAGGTAAATTTACCGTATTCATTAACTCCAAGAAATCTTGCAATAATAATACCCGTCAAAAAATTACAACCGCTGACTATTGCCTGATCAATGAGCGCATAGAGAATTCCATGCTGTTTTTTTGCTAATTGTCTCAATCTTAGAATCATATAAAATTCTTTTTGAAATACAAAACTGATGACGCCATAAAAACCTGGGTTTCAGTTATTGCTGATCGCTCATCCATCAAATTTGAATAAATAATGCTAAAAATATTTAACTCCATAAAGGGTTGTAAAATCAAGATAATGGCTGATTTAAAATTTCATCGATAGAGCTTTTATTTTTTACAGCTTTTAAAATTGTATTCAAGGTTGCCAAATCATTTATGCTTTTTATTTTCTGAATCATTTTTATGGGAGTTTCGGTATTTCCATAAAGTATAGAAATCATAAACCTAAGGCTCTCCTGTAATGATTGTGCTCCCTGCTGTACGCCTTTTTTGGCCCAACCGCAGTGGTTAAGGCAGTTGCCACTTCCTTTTCCCTGATATATTCACTTCCGCAAGAAGTGCGAAGATATCCGGAAGACGGGAGTTTAGTTCCGGATCTCGTATATGCTTTAGAATCAGGAGTGTTATTTTTAAAAGGATACTCCCTATGATGTCTTTGTCGTTATATTTGGAAAGATCATAAATAATAAAATCAAAATCAGGGACAAGTCATTTTAATTCGTCTGATGGTATTGAAACTGCTGACGAAAAATTTGGATTCATTTTCCAGTTTTTTTGCCATGGTAAATAACTATGGGAATAATAGGAGGCAGCTTGCCTTTTTTATTTTTAGATCCATGCAGGCGCCATATTTCAACAATATACTGCAAAAGCTGAAAATGAATGTTTTTGTCCTTGAAGCTTTTATGCTCAAAGAGAAAATATACAAACCCTGAATCCTCACCAATTGTTACTTTATATAATATATCTGAAAAAAAATCGCTGAGTTCATCTGTGACGTAAGAATCCTTACAGATTTCAAGCGTATCAATATTTATTGAGGAAACGATTCCCTGCGGCAGGTAGTTTTCTACAAAACTGCGAGCTGTTTCAGAGTTTGTCCATACTTCCCTGAAAAAACTATCGTGTGGGTTTTGTATTTTGTTAGAACTATTTTCCATACAAACTAATGCTGTGACCCCAATAAATCCTGTTTTAACTGTTCATAAAGATAATGAGCGGTGTTGCTGCTGAAATCAACCGAGTGTATGGCCTGTTGGCTTAAGTTCCGGTCAGCTTCTCATTAATAATTGTTTTAATGCGCATATAAACAAAATACGATAAAAGCAAGCGTTAATTATTATATTATCGTGTTTTTAAAACTGATAATCTCACAAAAGTCATAAAAAGGCGTCGGCATCATGTCCGACTTGATCAGGTATCTTTGTCATTTCTGTATTCCGGCCTGCGCCGGAATGACGCTAATAGAACTTTTTGCGACCTTCTTACCATTTTTTTAACAAACCACCGGCTCCTTGCTGTCGGTGGTAGCTGTCGTATCCCGATTGAAGCCTGTAAAAGCCGCATAGAAAACTCTTGCGATATCATAAAGCCCTTCGAAAGACCCTGGTTCTGCCACTCCCCAAAATGGACTCGGCGCGCATTTTAAAAAAATTCCTGAACAGTGACTCCAAACATTAAATAACATTTTTGTATAATTATTTTTAGATTTTTGAATCCTGAAAAGCTTTAAAAAGCCACGATTCCTTTTCTTCTTCGCAAATCAGACTCTGTGATATTCTGAAAATATTGCCCGGACTTGATCAGGTATCCTTTATTTTCAGTTGCTTATGGATTACGGCCTGCACCGGAATGACGATAATAGAACTTTTTGAGACCTTATCAATATTGATTTTATATTAGGATGAACAAATAAAACTCACGAATAAATATCTGTAATTATAATATCCTGAAATAATGGAAAAAAGATCTTAATATCTTTCATGCTCCCTTCTTTATTTTTCTACAAAATGCAAATATGTAATATTTGCATATAGTGTAACAAATTTGAAACAAATTAATTGAATACAGTATATAATCTATTCAAGAATATATCATAAAATAAGTATGTTATCTTATCTCATTAATCTTGAATAGTATTGGCACGTTAAGTGCATTGTAAGAAAGCGTGTTTGTGCTGTGAATAAAATTGGCTTTGCTTAAGGGTTCACAAGACGTCAGGCAACTTGGAATTTTAACAAGTAATAATAAAGGAGATGAGCCATGAGGAAAATCGCTATCTATGGCAAGGGCGGAATCGGTAAATCGACAACAACCCAGAACACAGTGGCAGGTCTTGCTGAAATGGGGAACAAGGTAATGGTCGTTGGCTGCGATCCAAAAGCTGACTCTACACGTCTTCTTCTCGGCGGCCTTGCACAGAAAACAGTTTTAGACACACTTCGTGACGAAGGTGAGGATGTCGAGCTTGATGACGTTCAAAAGACAGGTTTCAAAGGTTCTGTATGTACGGAATCAGGTGGTCCTGAGCCAGGTGTCGGATGTGCTGGTCGAGGAATCATAACCTCAATAAATCTCCTTGAACAGCTTGGCGCCTATGCCAGTGATAAAAGCTTAGACTATGTTTTTTATGATGTTCTCGGAGACGTTGTTTGCGGCGGTTTTGCAATGCCAATCCGCGAAGGCAAGGCGCAGGAAATCTATATTGTTGTTTCGGGCGAGATGATGGCCATGTATGCGGCAAACAACATCTGCAAAGGTATAGTGAAATATGCTGAAGCTGGTGGCGTAAGGCTCGGAGGTCTTATCTGCAACTCAAGAAATGTTGATTTTGAAAAAGAGATGATAAGCGCGCTTGCAGCAAAGCTTGGAACCCAGATGCTCCATTTTGTGCCAAGGGACAACGTGGTTCAGAGGGCAGAAATCAACAGAAAAACCGTCATTGAATATGAGCCTGAAAATAAGCAGGCCGATGAGTACAGGACTCTGGCCGAGAAAATCAGGGATAATAAAATGCATGTTATTCCGACTCCGCTTGAAATGGAAGAATTTGAAAAGCTTCTCGTTGAATACGGACTTGCCGGTTAGTTCAGAATTTAAATTAATTTTGCCTGATTACGAGCAAAGGGCGCTCTAATTTGGCCTACGATAATAAGGAGAAACTCCATGATAATGATCAGAGCTATAATAAGACCGGAAAAGACAGATTGTGTTCTTGCCTCACTCATGGAAGCAGGCTTTCCTGCCGTAACTAAATTCCCTGTAGTTGGCCGAGGAAAGCAGCGCGGAATCAAAATAGGTGAAATCACATATGACGAGATTTCAAAAAACCTGATTTTCACAGTTGTTAAACCCCAGGACAAGGATTTCGTTGTCAAGACTATTATAAAGGCGGCACGTACAGGTGACAAGGGCGCTTACGGAGACGGCAAAATTTTTATAACCCCTGTGCTTGAGTCTTACACCATAAGTTCAGGAATTAAGGAATTGCCTTCAGGCGAACTTGAGGAGGTCAAAATATGAAAGAAGTCCTGGCTATTGTCCGAATGGACATGATGAACAAGACAAAGGCAGCCCTCACCGAAGCAGGGATTTCTTCCATGACCGCGAGGGAAGTTCTCGGACGAGGTAAGGGGCTTGTTGATCTTTCACTCCTTAAAGGCGCTGAACTTGGATACGAGGAGGCCATTTCCCAGCTTGGCCAGACAAACAGGCTGATTCCAAAACGCCTGCTTACAATGGTTGTGCCGGACAAGATGGTTGACCGAATAGTCAAAACTATAATCAAGGTCAATAAAACAGGAAAAGCCGGCGACGGCAAGATTTTTATCCTTCCGGCAACTGATGCGATCAGGGTCAGAACCGGTGAAAGCGGCGATTCAGCCCTTGATGAAATTTAGCTCGATTCCATTTGCATTCAAGATGACAGCAAGGCGGCAAGGAGGAGGCGACGCAGACGTACGTTTTCTGTACGTTGAGGAGCCGACGACATAGCCAACACCGCTGCCGCTTGAATGCGGATTGGAATAAGACATACGGAGGGACTTATGAGCACGAAAGAATCATTAAAATATGAAGTCAACGGAACAGAAATGACTCCTGAGGAAATCAAGACTGATATGACCAGGATTTATCCGTCCAAAGTGGCCAGAAAGAGGGCCAAACACATCATGGTAAATAAGGTGTGTGATGACGGGTGTGTTCCTGAAATAGAATCGAACGTAAGAACCATCCCTGGCATAATTACCCAGAGAGGATGCAGTTACGCAGGATGCAAGGGCGTTGTTCTGGGGCCGACCCGCGATATCGTGAATATTACCCACGGCCCCGTAGGATGCAGTTTTTATTCATGGCTTACAAGACGCAACCAGACAAAGCCAGAAGCAGAGACTGATGAAAACTTCATGACATACTGTTTCACCACAGACATGCAGGAAGAGGACATTGTTTTCGGCGGCGAGAAAAAGCTCAAGGCATGTATCCAGGAAGCCTATGACCTTTTTAAACCTAAGGCCATAAGCATATTTTCTACCTGTCCGGTAGGTCTTATCGGTGATGACGTGCATGCTGTTGCCAAAGAGATGAAGGAAAAGCTCGGCGTAAACGTTTTTGCCTTCAGCTGTGAAGGCTACAAGGGTGTCAGCCAGTCAGCGGGACATCATATAGCAAACAATGGCTTGTTCACACATATAATAGGTCTGGATGACACTATAAAAAAGGGCAAGTACAAGGTTAATCTACTTGGTGAATACAACATTGGCGGCGATGCTTTTGAACTCGAAAGGATCTTTGATAAATGCGGAATTACGCTTCATTCGACATTCAGTGGCAACTCGACATATGACGGCTTTGCAAACAGCCATACTGCCGATCTGAATACCGTAATGTGCCATAGATCTATCAATTATGTGGCTGAAATGATGGAGAAAAAATACGGAATTCCATGGTTTAAGGTTGATTTCATAGGCGCGGCGGCGACTGCCAAATCTCTCAGGAAGATAGCGGCATATTTTGAAGATCCTGAACTCATAGCAAAAGTTGAGGAAGTTATTGCAGAAGAAATGCCTGAGGTTGAAATGGTAATGGCTGATGTAAAAACAAGGTGCAATGGCAAGACAGCGGCCCTGGTAGTTGGCGGGTCACGAGCTCACCATTATCAGGAGCTTTTCTCTGAAATTGGAATGACAACTCTCATGGCTGGCTATGAATTCGGACATCGCGATGACTATGAGGGCAGAAAAGTTATTCCGACAATCAAAGTGGACGCCGACTCAAGGAATATCGAAGAGCTTGAGGTCTCTGCTGATGAAGTCCGGTACAAACCGAGAAAAAGCGCCGAAGAACTTGCAAAGCTCAAGGAAGAAGGAATCGACTGGGCAGATTATGTGGGGATGATGCCTGAAATGAAGGATGGGGCTTTTGTCATAGACGATATCAGCCAGTACGAGACTGATTATATAATCGAAAATCTTAAGCCTGATATTTTTTGTGCGGGCATCAAGGAAAAATATGCTGTCCAGAAACACGGCATCCCGCTCAAACAGCTTCACAGCTATGATTATGGCGGGCCTTATGCTGGATTCAAGGGAGCCGTCAATTTTTACAAAGATATTGACCGTATGGTTAACAGCAAAATATGGGGATACTCAAAAGCTCCATGGGATTTGAATCCTGAGCTTTCTGCAGCATTCGCAAACAGTTAGCCTGAAAAAGATATCCGGATAAATCCTCTCCTTCCGGTTGGGGATCAGGGCGATAGATAAAAGGCTGCCAAAGTCTCCCCTTTGCCCTGATCCTCATAAAACTGAGTTTTTGTCGGAGTAAGAGCAAAAGAGTACTCTTGTCCGACTTACGAGAAAATAATGGTGGCGTGTCCACATTACAGAAATAAAGGAGTTCTTATGCTGCTTCGACACACTCCAACAGAAATAAAAGAAAGAAGCGCTCTTTCCATAAACCCGGCAAAGACATGCCAGCCAATAGGCGCGATGTATGCAGCTTTGGGTGTGAAGGGATGTCTGCCTCACAGTCATGGTTCCCAGGGCTGTTGCGCTTACCATAGAAGTACTCTGACCAGGCATTATAAAGAACCGGTCATGGCAGCCACAAGCTCATTCACAGAAGGGTCGTCTGTTTTCGGCGGTCAGTCCAATCTTGTGCAGGCCATAGACAATATATTCACCATTTATAATCCTGAGGTGATTGCGGTTCATACAACCTGTCTTTCTGAAACAATAGGTGATGACCTTACACAGATTACAAGAAAGGCGCATGAAGAAGGCAAGGTTCCGGCGGGTAAGCATATCATATATGCGAGCACTCCAAGCTACGTTGGTTCGCATGTAACTGGTTTTGCCAATATGGTAAAAGGCATGGTCAACTGTCTTTCTGAAAAAACTGAAGTCAAAAATGGTAAAATGAACATCATCCCAGGCTATGTCGAACCTTCGGACATGGAAGAAATTAAGAGAATCGCCTCTGAAATGGGAATATCGACAATCATGTTTCCGGATACGTCGAATGTCCTGAACGGTCCTCAAACCGGTCGATATCACATGTTTCCCCGGGGCGGTGTGAGTGTTGAGGATCTGAAATCAACCGGCGACAGCATGGCAACAATCGCTCTTGGGAAAACAGCTTCTTCTGCGGCTGCTTTGGCTCTTGAAACCAAATGCGGAGTGAAATGCGATATCCTTGATCTGCCCATCGGCCTTCACGGCACGGACAGATATGTGGATGCCTTGAGGAAAATGGCGTGCGTGAGCGTACCTGATTCCATCAACAGGGACAGAGGTCAGCTTGTGGATGTGATCACTGACATGCACCAGTATTTCTACGGAAAGAAAGTCGCAATAGCAGGTGATCCTGATCAGCTGATAGCTCTTACCGAGTTTCTTGTAAGCATCGACATGTACCCAGTTCATGTCGTTACTGGAACCCCTGGAAAGCAGTTTGAAAAGACGATTTTGGATCTTACAAAGCATCTTCCTGTGAAGGTGAATGTTAAGTCTCATTCTGACCTTTTTATGCTTCATCAGTGGATAAAGAATGAGCCGGTTGATCTTTTAATAGCTAATACATACGGCAAATACATAGCCAGAGACGAAGATATACCGTTCATCAGATACGGTTTCCCGATTCTGGACAGGGTGGGACACAGTTACTTTCCGACTGTAGGCTATAAAGGCGGTTTGCGTCTTGTTGAAAAAATTCTCGATGCGATTCTTGAAAGAAAGGATCGGGATGCACCGGAAGAAAATTTTGAATTGGTTATGTAATAACGCAGCACACGTGATTTTGCTTAATAACTGATGCTGCGCGCAAGCCCGGAGCGGGAGGGCAGTCAATCGCCCTCCCAGTTCAGGAATGTAGGCTGGTATGCCTTCGGCGAGTAGCTTTTTTGAAAAAAAGCTCCGCAAAAACTTTATGGATTTTAGATTTTGGAATCCTGATTTTTGATTCTGGATGGCAAGCACATAACAAAAATCATCAATCAAAAATCTGAAATCAAGGGAGAATAGCCATGACAGATATATCAATACTCGACGAACGCAAGAAGCAGATATTCACCAAGGGCAATGATGACTTTGAAATGAAATGCGAATCCCAGAGCGTTTCAGGTTCCGTAAGCCAGAGAGCATGTGTTTTCTGCGGGTCAAGAGTTGTTCTTTATCCGATTGCTGATGCTCTTCATCTTGTTCACGGCCCCATCGGCTGTGCGGCTTATACCTGGGACATAAGAGGAGCTCTTTCATCAGGCCCGCAGCTTCACCGCTTGAGTTTTTCAACTGATCTGAGGGAGACAAATGTCATATTTGGCGGCGAGAAAAAGCTTTATGCGGCTCTTACTCAGTTGATCGAGATGTACAAACCCAAGGCTGCCTTTGTCTATGCTACCTGCATAGTCGGAGTAATAGGTGATGATGTTGATTCAATATGCAGAAAAGTAACTGAAGAAACCGGCATTCCTGTGATTCCTGTTCACTCAGAAGGATTTAAGGGAACAAAAAAGGATGGTTATGCAGCGGCATGTCAGGCTCTTTTCACCCTGTTTGATAATTTCAGTCCGAATATGGATGAAAAGCCTAAGTTTGCCATAAACATTCTCGGAGAATTCAATATCGGCGGAGAGGCCTGGATAATAAAGGAATACTACAGAAGAATGGGCGTCAACATCATTTCTGTAATGACAGGAGACGGAAGGGTTGATGATATCAGAAACGCTCCGCTTGCATCTCTAAATGTGGTGCAGTGTTCCGGCTCCATGACCGGCCTTGCAAAGATGATGAAGGAAAAATTCGGAATTCCTTACATCCAGGTTTCATATTTTGGAGTCGAGGATACAGCCAAGGCTCTTTATGATGTGGCAGAATTCTTCGGTGATGCAGAGCTTCTGAAAAATACATCTGAGATGATTAAAGCCGAGATTGCTGAAATACATCCTGAAGTCCTTTCCATAAGAAGGCAGCTTGAAGGAAGAAAAGCAGCCGTTTATGTGGGCGGAGCATTCAAGGCTTTCTCGCTTCTCAAGGCCCTTAAAAACATAGGCATGGATGTGGTTGTAATCGGTTCCCAGACAGGGGCAAAAGAAGACTACAAGACCTTAAAGGAAATCTGCGATCCAGGAACCATAATTGTGGATGATGCCAGTTCGCTTGAACTTGCAAAATTCATAATCGAGAAAAAGGCCGATCTTGTTATAGGCGGAGTCAAAGAAAGGCCTATAGCCTACAAAATGGGCATTGGCTTCTGCGATCATAATCACGAAAGGAAAATTCCCCTGGCAGGTTTTGAAGGCATGCTTCACTTTGCCAGAGAAGTCAGGAATACGGTTTTAAGTCCTGTATGGAAGCTTTTTCCTGCAAGAAACGAAGTAAAAAAAGAATCTTCAGGAAAGGCGGCGTAAGAACGTGGGGACTTTTTGAAAAAAGTCCCCACACCCCCAAAAAACTTTATGGATTTGTTAGGCATCTGACAAAAAAATGAAACCATAAGTTTTTTGCGGAGCTTATTTCAAAAAAGCGATCCGCTTGCAGCTGATTAATTATCAGGCTTGATTATATAAGGAGAGCAGCATGGAAACAAACATCCCAAACCGTGATTTTACCCAGAACGCTTGCAAACTGTGCGCTCCGCTTGGAGCCTGCCTCGCATATAAAGGAGTAAAGGGTGCGATCCCTTTTCTGCACGGCTCCCAGGGCTGCGCGACATATATAAGACGCTATCTGATCAGCCATTTCAGGGAACCCCTTGATATTGCGGCGTCTAATTTTTCCGAAGCTTCCACAATTTTTGGCGGAGGAGAAGCTTTGAAGACTGGTCTTTTGAATATTGTCCGTCAGTATTCTCCAGAAATGATTGGCGTTGCAAGTACCTGTCTTTCAGAAACAATTGGCGAGGACGTCCCTCTTGCACTTAGGGAGCTTAGAATCAGCAAAGGCATAACTGGTCTTCCTTCAATGCCGTTTGCATCGACTCCGAGTTATGCAGGAACCCATGCAGACGGTTTCCAGGCTGCTGTTCTTTCAATGGTTAAAACCATTGCTGGAGCAGATAAGCCAGAATCAATTGAACAACCTGTTGTGAATATTCTTCCAGGAATGCTTTCGACAGCAGATTTGAGGCATCTCAGAGAAATTAGCGAGGATTTCGGCCTTAAGCCAGTCATCCTTCCAGATTACAGCGAAACCCTTGATGGTGGCCCCTGGGCTGAATACCAGAAACTTCCTTCAGGCGGTACATCTGTTGAAGAAATAAAGTGCATGGGAGCTTCGGTAATGTCAGTGGAATTCGGGAAGGTGTCAACATCAGGATTATCCGCTGCTGAATATCTGGAAAAGGAGTTTCATGTTACTGCCAGAAAAATGGAAAGGCCGATTGGTGTGAAAGCTACGGATTTATTCATGAATGAGCTTTCACATGCTTCCGGAAAACCTGTTCCTGAAAAATATGAAAAAGAAAGGGCCAGACTGATAGACAGCTATGTGGACGGTCATAAATACGTTGCAGGAAAGACGGCGGCTGTTTTTGGCGAGGCAGACATGGTTACGGCAATCTGCGGCTTCCTGTCTGAAATCGGCATAACTCCGGTGATTGCAGCGTCTGGCGACATGAGCAGCAGATTTGTTGCTGCCATGAAAGAAGCTGTGTCTGATTTTGATGAAAAGGATATCCGCATAATTGACTCGGCAGATTTTAGAGACATTGAAGAAGCTGTTGAAGAACTTTCTCCTGATATTCTGATTGGTTCGAGCAAGGGTTTTGCTATGAGCAGAAAAACCGGAGTCCCTCTTTTAAGAGCTGGAATGCCGATTCACGACAGGATGGGCGGCGCAAGGATACTTCAGATTGGCTATCGGGGGACCCAGGCCTTTTTTGACTCAATCTGCAATACTTTGATTGAGAATATGCAGGAGGAATCTGAGATTGGATACACCTATATATAGCTTTGATGGATTCACAAGAATAGGGGCAACAAAACCATAAGTTTTTTGCGGAGCTTTTTTCCAAAAAAGCGACCCGCCGGAGGCCGGTTTCCCGATATTTTTTGAATAATTGATTGAATAAGGGTTTCAGTTCATTTTGGACTAAAGGAGATACGCCATGGAAAACAGTTTTGAAAATCATCCGTGTTTCAACGCATCAGCAAGAAAAAAATATGGCCGCGTACATCTGCCTGTAGCTCCAAGATGCAATATTCAGTGCAGATTCTGCAATCGCAAGTTTGACTGTGTGAATGAAAGCAGACCAGGAGTGGCAAGCGCAGTTCTCAGTCCTTATCAGGCACTTGCATATCTGGATGACATTCTTTCTGAAAAGAAAAACATAGCGGTTGTTGGAATAGCAGGGCCTGGCGATCCTTTTGCAAATGCAGAGGACACGATGGAAACCATGAGGCTCGTTAATGAAAAGTATCCTGAAATGATTCTTTGTCTTGCAACAAACGGTCTTAATCTTGCGCCTTATGTTCCTGAGCTGGCAAAACTGAACGTCAGCCACGTTACAGTTACTGTTAATGCTGTTGATCCGGCAGTGGGAGAAAAAGTATACGCCTGGTTCAGGCATGGCAAGCGTGTTTTGAGCGCGTCCGAAGGAATTGCAACTTTCATTGAAAAACAGCTTGAAGCAATAGCTCTTCTAAAAAAATACGGAATCAAGATCAAGATAAATACGATTCTTCTCCCTGGTATAAATACTGAACATATCAGGGATATTGCCGAGAAAGTTTACAGTCTCGGTGCTGACATCATGAACATTATTCCTCATTATCCTTGCGAGGGAGCAGCGTTTGAAGGGATTGGAGAACCAGATCACGAGGCTTTGAAAAAGGCAAGGTCAGAGGCAGGCGAATTCATGTCCCAGATGACCCATTGTGCAAGATGCAGAGCAGATGCAGTCGGATGTCTTGGTGAAAGCAATTCCGACGAGATAATGGAAAAGCTGCAATCATATCAGAAAATGGAGAACCTGATCCCGATGAAAAAAGCTGTCCCAGGATCTGGCAGATATGTAGCAGTTGCAACCCGGGAAGGGCTTCTGATTAACCAGCACCTTGGCGAAGCTCGCAAACTTTACATTTATAAGGAAGAATCAGGACTTCCGGTTCTGTTTGATGTTCGAGAGGCTCCTCCCCAGGGCGGAGGAGATACAAGGTGGGAGAAGATTGCAAGTGTAATTTCTGACTGTTCGGCGCTCATGGTCAGCGGAATAGGGGACACACCCAAGAGAGTTCTGACTGGTCACGGAATAGATGTGAATGTTCTGGAAGGTATGATTTCTGACATTCTTCCAGGATTCTGGACAGGAAAAAACCTTAATCATCTCAGGCCGTTTCAGGCAAAAGGGTGTGGAGGCGGAGGAATGGGGTGCATGTGATTTCAACCGCATTCAAGCGGCAGCTGCATTGCCTGCATCTTCAAATCCTCGACGTACAAAAAACGTATGTCTCCGGGTTTTTCTCCTTGCCGCTTTGCTGTCATCTTGAATGCGAATTGGAATAACCTATGTCAGATTAGATGCCTGCTATTAATAATGAGGTTTTTTGTGAAAAGGCACCTATGCCCCAATAATCATAAAGTTTTTTGCGGAGCTTTTTTTCAAAAAAGCGACCCGCCGGAGGCAAACAAAAAAGAAAATCAGGTTCGATATACTCCAACCTGTTTATATTAATTTCAGATCAAGGAGACCAAAACATGAGAACGCCAACATATCACATCTTTGTATGCTCAAGTTTCAGAATCAGCGGAGAACCCCAGGGAGTCTGCCATAAAAAGTCAGGTGCGACCCTTATGCAGTATATTGAGGAGGAAATTCTTGATCGCGGTCTTGATGCAATGATTTCATCGACTGGATGCTTGAAGGCTTGTGAAAAAGGACCAGTCCTTGTGGTTTATCCTCAGAACTACTGGTTTGGCGGGGTTGATTCAAAAGATATTATTGATGAGATTCTTGATGCGCTTGAAGATGGTAAGCCTGCGGAATCATATCTGCTTTAATAAAATTAGAGGTGCGTGATTCTAACGCACCTCTAAAAAGGAGTTTTTTCATGGGATCAGCAGCAACTGTTTTCAGAAAGGAAGTTGTGCTTAGAAAAGATTCAGCCGAAAGAGTCAGGGTCAGGCCAGCTACAAAAGATGATATCGAAGACTTGGCTGATCTCATCGCAATCCTTTTCAAGCTTGAACCTGATTATATTATCGACAGGGCCAAACAGAAAAAAGGTCTTTCAGCTCTTATCGATTCTTATTCAGCATATATAGCTGTTGCAGAATTTCAAGGCCGGGTTTTAGGCATGTGCTCGTGTCAGACCATAATTTCAACATCCGAGGGCGGTCCTGCAGGAATTATTGAGGATCTGGTTGTCTCTCCTGATTTCAGAAAAAAAGGCATCGGCAAGGCGCTAATCAGAAATGTGGCTTTATGGGCCGAAAAAAAAGGAATCTCAAGGCTTCAGCTTCTTGCTGACAGGGATAATTACGGAGCTCTTGGTTTCTATAGGAAAACGGGCTGGAACATGACCAGGATGATATGTCTTAGAAATTATTCCGAAAACATTATTGGTTGATTTTTGAGCATTTGCATAATATCTTGATTTTATATCAAACTAAATTTTAGTGATATAATGACAAATTCAAAAAAAGTCCGATCCCAGTCATTCCGGCGAAGGCAGGAATCCATTTTTGACTTTTTGCAAGACAATCATAAAATAACTCACTCATCAAGGAGAATAAAATGTTCAGAAAAACTTCTATTCTTGCGATTCTTTTAATTTTTGTAACATCTTCGGGCTATTGCGGGGAAATAAGCGTATCAGCAGCCATAAGCCTCAAAAATGCCTTTGAAGAAATAGGCAGAATATATGAGCAAATCAATAATGGTGAAAAGATAATATTTAATTTTGGAGCGTCTGGTGATTTAAAAAAACAGATAGAAGGAGGCGCTCCGGTCGATGTTTTTGCGCCTGCTTCTCAAAAAGATATGAATGATTTGTCTGAAAAAGGCCTTATTATAAAGGACTCCAGGATTAATTTTGCTTCAAATTCAATAGTCCTTGTCAAACCGTCAGGATCAGTGGGCAAAATCTCATCTTTTGATGATCTTGCAAAGCCTGAGATTAAAAAAATATGCATCGGAAATCCTGCCACAGTTCCAGCAGGAAAATACGCTAAAGAAGTATTGACTCATTTTGATCTCTGGAAAAAGCTTGAAACAAAGACAGTGCTTTCAGAAAATGTCAGACAGGCCCTTGATTATGTTGTCAGAAATGAGGTCGATGCAGGGATTGTCTATGAAACAGATGCCATGTCTGTTCCAAAAGGAGTTATTGTTGCTGTCAAGGCTCCGGCTGATTCGCATTCCCCAGTAATTTATCCTGCTGCACTTGTTGCGGCAAGTCAAAATCAAGGAGCGTCAAAAAAGTTTCTGGATATTCTTGTAACTGAAAAAGCGGTTGAAATACTAAAGAAGCATGGCTTTTCTCCTGTGCAATGAAATATTGGATAAGGTTTAAGGTATGAATTCGACTTATTTTTTTCCAATAATGCTTTCTCTCAAGGTCTCCATTGTTTCAAGCATAATGGTTGTAGCAAGCGGAGTTCTGATTGCTTATATTCTCGCAAGAAAGCAATTTAAATGGAAGGAAATGTTCGACGTTCTGCTGACGCTTCCAATGGTTCTCCCTCCCACTGTTACAGGTTATTATCTTATTGTTATTTTTGGGAGAAACGGGATCATCGGTAGTTTAATATATGAAATGACAGGCTGGACAGTGATGTTCACATGGCAGGCGGCTGTCCTTGCTTCTTATGTCGTATCGCTTCCTTTGATGATCAAAACAGCGAGGGCAGCCATTGAAGAAGTTGATGAAAATCTTGTGAATGCGTCTTACACGCTTGGAAGATCAGAATTAGAAACCGCTTTGAAAATAATTCTACCGCTTTCCAGGCGAGGGATTATGGCCGGGGCAGTACTTTCGTTTGCAAGGGGGATCGGTGAGTTCGGCGCAACGCTCATGCTTGCAGGAAATATTCCTGGTAAAACAAATACAATGCCAATAGCAATATATTCATTTGCTAGCTCTGGAGAATGGGGGAAGGGACATATAATGGTTATTTTTTTGACCATTTTTTCAGGGGCAATTCTTTATTTAGCCAATAGATATTCACGAAAAATCTGAAAGTTGTTTGCGAAGCTTTTGAAAAATAGTCGATCCACAAGCGGCAAATTTTATTGCCCAAAAAGGAGTCTGGTATGGGGATTTCAGTTTATATAAAAAAAAGCCTCAGAGAGTTTGATCTTGATGTCAAATGGGAAGCAGGGAACGAGCTTGTGGCCCTTTTCGGATATTCCGGATCAGGAAAAACCATGACACTCAAAGCCATATCAGGTCTTGTGACTCCAGATTCAGGTAGTGTTTGTCTTAATGGCAAACCTCTTTTTGATTCGTCTTCGGGCTTAAACGAATGCCCTCAGAAACGCAAAACAGGTTTTGTTTTTCAGGATTATGCACTTTTCCCTCATATGACTGTCGAGGAAAACATAGCTTACGGCCTTAACAAGCATGAAAAGAAAAACTCAAAAGAAAGAATTTACGAGATGCTTGACTTATTTCACTTGAAAGGACTTGAGAAAAAAAATCCCACAAGACTTTCAGGCGGACAGAAGCAACGGGTGGCCTTTGCAAGGGCGCTTGCCGTAAAGCCATCTGTTTTGCTTCTTGACGAGCCTTTTTCAGCCCTTGACAGCATGATCAGACTGGAAATGAGAAGCGTCCTTAAAGCAATGCAAAGGACTTTCAATATTCCGGTTGTGCTTGTTACCCATGATTTTCCTGAAGCGCTTGAGCTCGCTGATAAAATGATTGTGTACTCAGATGGAAAGATTCAGCAGACTGGAACGCCATCGGAAATTTTTTTGAAGCCGGAAAATGAAAAGGTCTCAGAGCTTTTGTCGTGCTGGAAGAGAAAGGATATTTTTGAAATTAGCTCTGATCGTCTTTGTTATTTTGATAAAAGATTAAAAGTAAAATGCGAGGCAAACCATGCTGCATGAAAATATCAATAATAAAAATATCATTCTTATAGATTCAACCTTGAGAGATGGGGAACAGGCTCCTGGCGTCTCGTTCTCCAGGGAAGAAAAATTTGAAATAGCCATGATGCTTTCCGATGCCGGAATCGATGAAATTGAAGCAGGTATTCCTGCAATGGGTGATGACGAAGTGCATTTTCTGAAAAAACTATCATCTTCAGGATGCAGATCACGCATCATTGCATGGTGCCGGGCTCATATGACGGATCTTGAACTTGCGGCTGAGTCAGGAGTATCTGATGTTCATATCAGTTTTCCTGTTTCTGATCGCCATCTTAAGATTCAAGGAAAGAGCAGGGCATGGGCAATAGATAATCTTTCAATAATAGCAGGCAAAGCATCTGAAATGTTTGACAGGGTTTATGTTGGTGCCCAGGACGCAACAAGATGCGATTTTGGTTTTCTGCAAACTTTTGTTGAAGAGGCTGAAAAAAGTCGGGTTTCAAGGGTCAGAATAGCAGATACGGTTGGATCTTCTTCTCCTTCGGAGATTTATGAAATGATAAGAAGCCTTGTTTCTGTACTATCTTCAACAATAATTGAATTTCATGGCCATAATGATTTTGGCATGGCGACAGCAAATGCAGTATCTGCCATAGAGGCCGGAGCCGCCGCTGTCAGTGCAACAGTCTGCGGCATTGGAGAGAGGGCGGGAAATACTCCTCTTGAAGAAATTGCACTGTGGCTTGCTCTTAAAAAACCAGGGTCTACGATCATGAAGACAGAGGCGCTAAAAAAAATATGCGAAAAAGTATCTGAAGCATCTGGAATTCCAATCCCTGTGAACAAGGCAATTGTGGGAGAAAAGGCTTTTGTCCACGAATCAGGTATCCATGTTCATGGACAGATTATTGATTTTCTTGCATATCAGGCTTTTAACCCCGAATTAGTTGGCTCATCAGAAAGTTTTATCATTGGAAAGCATTCAGGGCGAGCTTCAATAAAAAAGGTTCTTGAATCCATGGGTATTAATGTTACGGATCTTGAGGCAGTTAGAATACTTAAATCAGTCAGAAAACATTTTGAGGCGAGGATAAAAAATACTCTGAGTGAAAAAGATCTTATTTCTTTGGTTGAAAACTGCTCAATTAATGTGAACAGGAGGCCTGCATCTTAAAAAAAACACAAAAGCCATTCCTGCAAAGGCCGGATCCAGATGTAATTTAAACGACTGATGGCCGGTAAATCCGGCATCCTATAATTTCAGCCACTTCTTGATTCCGGCCTGCGCCGGAATGACGGTAATCGGACTTTTTCACCTGTTCAAAGATTACGGCTAATAAAAAGCAATTGCGTGATCCTCAGAGAATCCAAGCGCATTCATCGGTTCTTTGAATTTGACCCCGAATCCTTTATCTTCATTTCTTGTTATATACCCATTAATTCTAAAAGATGTGCTGCTGTTTGGGATTTTGATAGACAGGCAGATATCGTTGCCTATTGCAAAAGCTTCATATGAATTGATAAACATACCACCCTGGCATATATCAATAAGTTTGCCATGGTACTGCAAATCACTAATTGAGTAATTGACATTCAATTCTGTTTTACAACGTAAAAAGTTTCTTTTTTCTTTCATTGTTATTTAATTGTAATTATCTATTGATAAAATGATAAGTATATGATTGATTATTGTAGTTTGGTTGAATTATATATATTTTCTGATTTAGTCAAGCTCTTTGAAAGTTGTTTATTGATAATTAGTGATATTTTAGTTAATGATCCGTGATGAATAACTGGTCCAGCTATTACAGCAATTATTCTATATCAGGTATACATGCTTTTTTTGATAGCATAATAACCTTCTTGAAAAAAATGTCCGGGAATGTAATTCTTGCTTTTTTTTAAAGGAGGATTTTTTATGCCTTTGTTCAAGAGGCTTTTAAAAGCGCTTGTTGTTCCTGTTCTTATATTGGCTATTTCGGGATTATTATCAGTTTTCTGGTCAAAACTGGTTTTTCTGCTTTTCAGACTTCACGCATTTACTGACATATTCGGATTCCTGACAGTGATGCCTTATTTCATATTGTCAGCCTCGGCAATAGCTGGGGCGAGATATAATAATACCGGATATTTTTTCAGCTCAGCATACCTGATATTGCTTTACTTTCTGAACCGGCTTTATTCTGTAGAACAAAATAATCATGTTATTTTGTCAAATGCCTTTTTTGCTTTGTCGCCCCTGTTTTTTATTTTTTTTTCGCTTCAATCCAGAAAGAGATTTTTATCAGTACGAACCCTTAATAACCTTGCATTCGTATTTGTTGCAGGTTTACTTGTTTATCTTTTGGGGAAAAATGTATTATCTGATGTTATTGAACCCAATATTCCGTTCAGGTTCAGGGATGGTTTTTTGTTTATTATTGAAAAGATTGATGCTTTTCTTTTTTTAGATAGTTCGACCAAGGATGAATTCGCATATGCGGCTAGATTTTTTTTAATCTTTATTGGTTTTTCCTGGTTTGCAATAAGGCTTGCAATGAAGCACGATCCTGATTCTGCAGGCTATTTAGGCGTCATTGCTGCAATCATGACTGTTTTTTATACAACAAAACCAGAAAATGAAATGATCTTTTTTTCTTCTGCGGGCTTTATTTTTATGGCAGCTTTGCTTGAGGCTTCGTTTATGAAAGCCTATGTTGATGAATTAACAGGTATAGGCGGGAGGAGAAGTCTGGAAGATGCGATGATCAATCTTGGCAAAAAGTACGCTATAGCTATGTTTGATATTGATCATTTTAAAAAATTTAACGATACGTACGGGCACGAGGCTGGAGATCAGGTTCTTAAACTCGTTGCAACCCGGCTTAACGGATCTTTTGGAAGAAATGCCTATAGATACGGCGGCGAGGAATTCACAGTCGTTTTTCCAGGCAAAAACGCTAAAGAAGCTTTTCCTCTA
This sequence comes from Desulforegula conservatrix Mb1Pa, assembly GCF_000426225.1. Taxonomy (NCBI): domain Bacteria; kingdom Pseudomonadati; phylum Thermodesulfobacteriota; class Desulfobacteria; order Desulfobacterales; family Desulforegulaceae; genus Desulforegula; species Desulforegula conservatrix. The sequence continues at coordinate 1,914 of NZ_AUEY01000015.1, read as the reverse complement.
CTGGATTCTTTCAGAGCTGACCTTGCAGACCACAAATTCATAATAAGAGAGACAGGAAGAAAAAAAAGCTCGGCCAATAAAAGGGGACAGGAAAAAAGTTCCTCACGGAAGAGCGTTGTAATAACTGCAAGCATGGGTGTGGCTGATTCAATAGCATTTCCTGGTGAATACCCTAAAAATATAATGAAAATAGCTGACCAGGCACTTTATAAGTCAAAGCAAGCTGGAAGAAATTGTGTGAGTATTGCGTGACTTTATGTAATTTGTAATCCTGTTACTTAATTGCTGTTTAACTCTTCGTCAAATTTTTGGCTAAACAAGTATATTTTTCCCTTTTGTTTCAGCCTTATTTATTTAAAATACTGAATTTTAAAGATTAAATTTAATGGTATATATATTGCTTTCATACTCTTCAGAAGTATGCCCGTTTACTCTGACTTATGGAGGTAGATATGAAAACCAAATACAGGCAATTAACCATGGAAAGAAGAAGCACTAGAAGATATCCTGTAAAAGAAGGAATGTATGCGGCATTTAAATCCGGCCGGCTGCTTGTTGGTACTATCGATAATTTTTGCAAAGGTGGGTTATGTTTCAGGTACTTAGATGACCTTGAAAGTGCTTCTGATGATAGGAGTGGTGAGTTGACGCTTTTTTCATACAACCACGGCTTTTTTCTGGATAATATAAAATGCAGGATTGTCAGAGATGAAGCAGATAACTCAGATCCTTCTTTTATTGATATAAGCATGAAAACCCTTGCTGTTGAATTTAATGACCTTGACTCATATCTTAGTCAGGGTATTAGTGATTTTATCAATAATTTTTGCATAATTAATCATAGTCCCGGGCATCCAGGTATCAGAGAAAAACGTGAAGAAAACCATGAATATAATCAGTATATGAAATATATGAGAGCTGTAAACATTTGATAAAGTCAAGATCAGTTGACTGCTGGAGGCCTTTTTGGATGACGTTGCATGCAAGTTTGAAATTAATCGTGAATTGATATTCTCCTTAAATAAAATATATGACTTCATAGAAGCGACGACTCAAAGACCTCCTGATAGCGCGGAGTTATCAAAAGTTTTGAACAGGTATTTCATACTTTCAGAAATAGGCGCACAAATAAAATGGGAAAGAGAAAACCCTGGCTTTTGATTCTGTCAAGATTGTTATTATCAAAAGGCATTACGTGTTGCTGTTTTAATTAATATTTTCTATGAAACCTCTTGCATTGACAAATTAATGGTTATAATTACTTTCAAAGTGTCAATTTTAACTTTAGGAGGATTTCATGGTTATTGATGTTACGGAATCTGCCCAGAAGCAGATTGCTGAATATTTTGTAGGACGGGCTGTAATGCCTATCAGGGTTTTTTTGACAAGTGGTGGCTGAGCAGGCCCCTCATTGGCATTGGCTCTGGATGAAGCCAAAAATTCTGATATGGTGTTCGAAGTGGGTGGTCATAAATACATAGCAGATAACGAGTTTTTGAAGGCTGCAACCCCTGTTCATATTGATTTCAATGAAATGGGCTTTAAAGTGTCATCAAGCCTTGATTTGAGCTCACCTAACGGAGGTGGGTGCTCTGGGTGCGGTACTTCGAGTTCCTGCTGCAGCTAAAAATATATTTAATATATTTGACATGATGCAAAAAGTGACGATAAAGCCATTTAGGACTTTTTGCGAGATCATCAGAATTAATAGGAGCACATATATGTGCTCCTATTTTTTTGTTTGCCCGGCAAAGCCGTGCCCCCGTCTGTTTGAAAGAAAGCAGAGATGCCCCGTCCGAGGGGAAATCAATCCGAATCGCAAGGGCGCTACTGGTAACGGTAGGGTTTGAAGGAAGCGACAGGAAGAGAATGGTACATAGCGAAAGCGAACCTGATACGGCTCGTGCAGAGGGT